>CAZDJH010000056.1:0-13578 GCA_964505645.1 uncultured archaeon
AAATTTTTGGTTTCCCAAAAACACTTTTGCTTATAATTCAAAAATGCTAAAGACTTTTAAATTCCTCTAAATCAATTTATTTTTGTTTTAAGGGGTATAAATAAATTATAGAACAAAAAGAATAATTTTTTAAAAATATAGGATTTTTAATATTTCTAGATTAAATATTATATTATTTATAGAAAATTTAAACCATTTCAAGATCTTCTACAATCAACCTTCAACCATAATCCTAGATGAATAACCTAATGCGAACCAATAATTCATAAAAAAAACTTAACACTTAGTCTATTTCTATTGAGAAAAATAAATTACTAATTTAAATTCCAAGAGTAATTAATAAAATTAGTATGAAAGGGATTAATTTCTATGGCCCGTTCTTCGGGATGCAATCTGTCCTACCTTACGGCCCGAGGGTGCGTTTCTTGAGGTGGATGCCGGCCGTGAAGGAGACTGTTTGGCTCCACCGCCGAAGGGGTGAGAGACGGCATTCATTGCAACGCCCCTGACCACGGGCCATTTCTTTGCTTTAGACCTTAAGGCGTGATACTTATTACCTGCCTTTAAAAAGGGTTTATCGGTCCGACCTCCACCGGCTACCGCTCCAATAGTACAGAGACAATTTTGATTGATCCATTTTCGTTTTTTGGATGAAAAAAGCACCCGTACTTTATTTCCCGATTTTTCAGTAATTCTTGCTGCCACTCCAGATGCTCGGACAAATTTTCCCCCATCTTGGGGATTATTTTCAATATTAAAGACGAGAGCGCCCAAGGGTAAGTTTTTCAAGGGAACTATATTGCCTACCGCGATTATCTCTTTTCTTTCCTCAATATCTGAGGTGTTGGTAAGATCTCTTCTGGTTTGAACAAATTTATCGCCTACATAGATGCCTTCCGGAGGCAAGTATAACCCTTTCGTCCTATCATCATATTGGATCTTTGCTACAGGCGCCCCCCGTCCGGGTGAATGAACTAGATCAACGACCTTAAAGGTAAAACTGGTTTCACCCTCTTTGAACGGGCGATATCTCACACTACCTATGTGTCGATGACTAGGCGAACGAGCCCAGGTATTACCTCGACCTTTTCTCTGTAGAAGTATTTTTTTCCCCATTATGCTCAGAACAGTAAATTAATTATTATTATTATTATAAAAAATACTCTTTTCTTAAAATTTTTTATGGTTTGATATAATTTTTTGTCCGCTTTTCTAATAAATTCAAAACTCTTAGAAAAAGAGATCTACTAATTCATACAATTCGATGAGTTTTTCGATGATAAGATTGGTGTAACCTTTAATCTCATCCCAACTACTACTTTTTAGCTTTTGCTGATTCTTCCAATAAAGTACGTACATCATCCCCAAATATTTGCCATAGACCAGCGTTCCTTTGACTTTAAAGGATGAATCAAGTGAGATCGTCCCAAATGTGTTTTCGAGCTTGCAGTGATAGATAAACTGAAACAAATTTTTATAAAAGGGCGAGCTCATAAAGGGGCGGTCCTTTACGCTTACCACCATATGCTCAAATGATCGTTTAAATCTTAATTTTGGGATTTTAAGGTGATAAAACCGTATCTTTTCGTTTAGATCATTAATATTTTTTAAGGCTTGATCGATAAATAATTGGTTTTTAGAATGGGCATCTTCAATATGATCAATCTTTTGAGACCCTCTATGCATCCCATTAGCATCAATAAACGCCAAAAATGGGCCACAATCCCCGTGACCTTCTTGTTCTTTTATTAATGTTGAATAGAGTGTCCCCGACTTTTTTGTATTGGTAATCTCCTTGCGGTACATCTTTTTGCAATAAGGACATAAAATATTTACTATCATTTCGAATTTTCCCTTAACCCTTAATAATCTTAATTTTGACTTGAGAAATATATTTAGAGTACAATTTTAATCTAATTAAATTTTTATTCTCTGATATTTCCAATTTATAATGGTGTATAGTAAGATATATTTAGTTGTAAATCAGAAATAATAATATTGCTTTTACCTTTTAAATTTGAGTATATAAGTACATTTAAATAAGGTCAATAGAAAATAAGAATACTTTGCATTTTTACAAGAGAACAATTATTTAGAGGGAGAAGAATCTAACAGAATAAATTCTATTCTTTTTTTATAGAGTATAACGACTTTTTACTCATCTAAACATCTCGATCTCCTAAGAAGACTTCTTTAAGGTCTTTCTCGAAGTTTTTGAAATTTTGTTTCATTAATTGAATTTGTTCCTCGTTCATTTTAGGGGAATTCATCTTTAAAAAGAACACGTTGGAGCCAATCTCATACTTTTTTAAATATTTAATCTCTTCATCGTAATCAATCCTCTCTGAAAATTCTACGCTTTCGTCCTTTAACTTTTGAATGATGATTAAGTCTCGATTAATATTCTGCCGTACTTTCTGCTCGTATTGGATTGAATCCAGAACATCCTTATAAAAATCGGCGAGTATAACGCCCGAATCCGTGTATAAAATCGCAAAATTTCCATTAAACTTTCGTATGAGCCCTTTTAATGTCAATTTAAGCACGCTAAAGTCTATAAGACTGTTTAAGGAAAAGGAAATCGCTTTTGAAAGTGAGGAAATATCAAATATGGAAGTTCGAAAGAACTTGAACCCATATCCCTCATTTTCCTTAAATTTCTCTTTAATGTTTCGAATCCTCTCAAGAACCTCCTTATCTCTTCTTAACTTTGGATCATATTTATGAAAACAAATGATAATTTTATTCGAATACCCAACATCTTTTAAAATTTTTAAAAGCTCTTGAAAGTAATTTATTGATTCTGAAATCTTATTTTTGTCTTGGATATCGATATAATAATAGAAATAATTGGTATCCGTGAAATATTCTGGCTTGTCCAAATAAATTTTTCTGTATTTTTCTTGACCACCCATATCCCAGATATTCACTTCCCACTCATCAAGGAACTCAAAACTACTGTACTCAATCCGTACTGTGGGTCTTAAATTTTCTACTTTTTCATAAAAATTATACTTTTCTCTCAGTGCGATTATGGATGATGTTTTCCCAGCGTAATCGAGCCCAGCTATGATTAATTTTAGACTTTTCATTTAAATTGAACCCATTATTTTATAAAATTACACTATCTTTTTATAGTACTACTAATTATAAATTATTTTTTATTATCTCTCTTTTTTAGTATTACATTTTATTTAATACATTTACCACTTTCTTCCAAAATTCTCTAAAATTTAAAATAACTTTTTCAACAACTTTTTTTTCTTTTATTATGGAAGATAATTCCGAGAGAACTTTTCTTAACTTTAGAGATTCGAAATAACTGATTGTTGGCGCGATAACAGCGATCATAAATTCCGTTTGCTTTGAACGCTTAGTTTCATCATAAAAGGCATCAAAATAAAGATATGAATATTTATTAACATTATCGATCTTGAATAGTAAATCTTCGGCATTTCGAATATTTTTAGATTGCCCGTAAATGGGAATAATAGCTTGAAATATTTGTGTACCAAGCTTATCAATTGAGAGGGAATCCGTGTTTTTTTCAGGATACTGTGTGATTAATTTTGGACCCTTAACATCATCCCAATAAATCAAAAAAAGGATGATTTCTTCATTGTATGGGCGTTTATCTACTTTTTCAACTCTCTTTTCCTCTGATTGAAATACTTTATTGATCTCCGTTTTAAACACTCTTTCTGCCTTTTTTCTCCTGAGCTTACCCTTAATTGAAGCAAGTATGTCCTTTTCTTGGACTGGTTTAGTAATGTAGTCATCTACACCTAGGTATTTACCTAAGCGTATATCATCTTCTGAAGTCAGACCAGAAAGAAATATAAATGGAATCCGGTTTAACGTGGGATCTAAAGATAATTTTTTAAAAAAGTCATACCCACTTATTTCAGGCATTCGAATATCGGAAATAATGAGGTCCGGAATAGAGCTGTAGTTTAAATTTTCTAGAAATTCCAAGGCATTTACTGCGTTATTGAAGGTTTCAATTTGGTAGCCGTGATTTTCTAGCAAAATTTTCATATAGGATAAAAATTGCGAATTATCATCTACAATCAAGATCAAGTCGTCTGAAGTTCCTTTCTTTACCAGTAAATCATCTTTAGGAAAATCAAGATCTCCTTCTAGTGGGTTAAGAGGGTCATCCTGGGTTTGAGATTGCGGTTCACCTTTTTTTAAATGAACATCAAATTTAACACCCCCAAGACTTGAATCAGATACATCAATAGTACCCCTATAGTTTTCAGTAATTCTCTTAACGAGAAATAGACCTAATCCCGAACCGGCGTGTTTTCCTTTTTTAAATCCTTGATTAAAAACATTTTTTTTATCTTCTTCGCTGATACCTCGTCCGTTATCCTCAATCGAGCAGATTATTTCGTTTTCCGTTTCCTTTCCTGAGATATTAATCTTGTTACAACCACTATGTTGGATTGAATTCCCAATTAAATTAATAAAAACGTCCTCCAATAATCCACCCGCTTGAACTTTCGATGAAAAACTTGGAATTTTTAGATCGATCTGAATCCCCTTTTTATTAGCTTGAAATTGGCTCTTCTCAACCACATTTCTAACTAATTTTGTTAAGGATAATTCTTTAGTCTCTTCTCGCTCTATTTTTTGAAGTTTACTTACCTTTTCAATAATACTAATTACTCCTCGCGCTGAACTCATGGCTTCAGTAATATATTTTTTTTGGGTTTCTGAAAGGTTAGTATCTTGCAATAAATTGAGATATCCATGACAAACATTTATCATATTGCTTGCATCATGCCTAAAAATAGAATTAAGAAACTCCTTTCTTTCCTTTATATTTTCTTGTTCTGTTCTGTCCTCAAGCGTTTCTATAACTTGGATTACCTCACCCTTTGTATTTACGATGGCTGTTGCGGTTATTATTATGAACAGTTCCCTATTATTGATCTTGATCCATTCTTCTGCAGTATATCCTCTTAGACTATGTTTTGCTTTCACGAATTTTCGAAAGTAATCGTTGATCTCTTCAATTCTGCCGTCCATAAGAAGGTCTGCTAAGGTAGGTCTTTTTTTCGGGTAAAATGCCTTCCATGCATCAGTGCTACCAATGATTTCCCTTCTTCTTATTTTTGTTAAATTTTCAATGGCCCTATTCCATTCAATTATCTTGTGGTCGGAATCAATGATAAATGTTGGGATGCTAAGCTCCCTTATGGCGTTTATTGGCTGCTTATTTAGGCTATTCTCGCTTTCCGGTCCATTAATGAATTGATTATATTCTTGAATAACTGATTCTGCTAATTTCTTATATTGATTATCTGATCCATTATCTATCAAAAAATAGCGGTTAGCCCCGAAATTTAAGGCATTTATTATAATTTCTTCGTCGCGGTTTCTTGTAAAGATAATAAAGGGAATTTTTAGGTTTCTATCCCTCCTTATTTTTTTTAAAAACTCTAATCCATCGATTTTAGTCATTACAAGATCTGAAATAATTACGTCAAATGTAAATTGATCTATCAACTCCAATGCTTTACTTGCAGAGTTAACTGCTTTTATCCTAAATCTATCATTCTCTTTTTCGAGGTTAAGTTTCATTAATTCCAATAAACTTCTATTTCCCTCAACTATTAATAGATCAATCTTTTTATTTGTCATTTCTCTACAAATTAAATTTCTATTGTTTTAAAATGCAATATTCATAAATAATTCATCTATTCCTTGCCCAGTAAGGGCTGAAGTCTCGTAAAACCGGCAATTGTTTTCATTAGCAATTTCTTTTGCTTTTTTTCTTATCTCCCCTCTATTAACATTTTCATCTACCTTATTCCCAACTAAAATATACTTGACTTGTTCCTCTTTATTGAATAAATTTACTTCATAAAACCACTCTTTAATTTCATCTAATGTTTCCTCCTTTGAGTAATCAAAAATGAGGATAATTGTTTTTACATCAATATTTTCATAAAAATGCTTTCTCACCTTTGCAAAAGCCTTCAACCCTCCCATATCGAAAAGGAAAAGAATTGATTTAATATCCTTTGAAATTTGAAGCTCTTTCTTAACAATAGAAACACCAATTGTTGGTTTATAATTTTCTATAAACTTATTTTTTGTATATTTGTTAACTATTGCTGTTTTTCCCACTTTTTCGGGTCCTATGACTAACACATAATTCTTAGTGCTTCTGTTTGATGAAGAATTAAACTTTAACTGCCCCGTGTCAAGTAATTTTGGTAAATTGATGCTAATATCCTTACTATTAATTAAAAGGGACACTTTTTCAGCGACAATATAGGAATATGGAATATATTTATCAAGATCCGTATAAGAATCAGTAACAACCACAAATATAGCTGGAAAGCTGGCACCTAATTCCAAATAGAATAGGCGGAATTCATTTGTATCAAGAGTTCCGCTTCCAAACGATGTTTCGGCATATTTTTTCACTTTCTGGATAGATCTATCCACTATTGCCATTATCGCTCCAATAATTTCCTCTTCAAATTGTTCTCGTGATTCCTTGGCAATTATAAGGCCATCAGAATCAACCACTAGGACTGCGGTTAATTGATCAATCCTTTTCAAGAAATCTTTAAGTAAATCGTTTAATAAAGCAGAGTTAATCATTTTATTGGGATTATATTAGTCGTTTTTATGTATTAAAATCAATGGTTAGGTAGTTGAATTATTTAAAATGTTGCCTATTTTTTTTATTCTCTTGCCTATATGCTCCATTGAATATTGAATGTGCATTTGCATTTCTTGAATCTCAGAGAGAATGGAGTTGATTTTTGCAGCCTTATTTTCGGTTATTTTGTGTTGATACACTTTGGAGTTAGATCTCTTTGAATTTCCTTTTTTGCTTTTTATTTTTAAAGCTCGTGATTCACCAGGATAATTGAGGTCCTTTCTTCCTTCCTCAATTTCATTAAATATCGTGATGAAGTCATCGGGCTCTCTTCCTTGTTTAATCAATTCATAATTATAATTGAAATATTTTTTCTTGCTCTTTAACTTCCCGGCCCAAGAAGAAGCGATATATCTGTGAAATAATTTTGACTTCTCTCCTGCCCAAATCCATATAATTTTTAGGCTTTTATCAATAATCAAATACACCTCAGTAGGATTGAAAATCATACCGGGATTCGATTGAATTTTTTCTCCTATTACTTGAAATATCTTTTCTTTGTACTTATTATTCGGCATATGGTTTATTCCTTCTTAATTTTAAAATTTGCATCAATCTAAATTAAAATGTTCCAAAAACCTTTTAATGAAAGTAAAAAAATAATAGAAATTTTAAAACAAAAATCATAGATGTCCCTTTAGTAGAACTTTTCGAGTGCATTTAATAGTTCATTTAATGTCTCTATTTCTGGAACAAATAAAAATGCTCCTTCGATTTTGATGTCAGTTATGATTACGGCGGTTGTTATCACTAATGATAATTTTTCCAGAAAACCAATTTGTTTTCGTAAATTATCAAATAATTGTTCTTTTGTATCAATTATCATATCAGGAGGTTCCGTCATTAGTCTAATATCTAAGAGATCCCCCAGAGAAGAGACATAATTTGAGGCTAAAATATGCCCTAATTCTTTCATAGCACTTTGGTACATTTCAGGGAATATGTCTATGGAATCATACTTCTTGCGAAGATCTAATTGTTTTTTCTTTTCATCTTCAGTTAAAATAGAGGTAATTTCAATAATATCTGAGATCTGAAAGATTGTAAGGACGGTTGCCCGTGTTTTTCCCTTGACATTGCTCCAAGAAGTATATAATTGTTGATTTGTTTCGAGTTTTTTATAAAAACTGTCTAAAGACATCATTTCCACAGATGGAATGTTTATGGTCACTTTTTTATTGACCATTTTTGCTAAAGCATTTGCTGCGTTTCCAGAACCAATATTTCCAATTTCTTGGAGTGCATCTCTTTGGAGCTCAGATAACTGAAGATTATTTGGATTAATCCGATTTTCGAATGAACGGTCAGGTTCTTCGATAGGTTTATAACTAATTCCCAAATTATCAAAAAAGTTGTAAAGAGTCTTCATATCGGGGATAAATAAAAATACCCCATTAAGTTCATAATCTACAACTTTAATTGAAGTCCGAATAATAACCACATAAGTATAAATTGTTCTCAACTCTTCACTTAGGAATCTTCCTATCGAGGAAACATCACTTATGGTAAATTCAGGCACACCAATCATCATCTTCATCCCCATTAGATCAGCTAATGCCGAAGCATAATGTCCTGCTAAGATATTGCCCATTTCTGTGACGGTCGAGATTGCAAAATCATCGAGATCACCTTTGGAATTAATATTTTTTGGATCTATTTTCGAATCCTTTCCCATTAGAGATGAAATTAATCTCATCAAAGGTCTTAGCTCAAAAGCTTGAAAGATCGTAGATTGTGGGGTTCCCTTTATCTGGGTAAAAATCCCACAAATCTTTTCCATCGGACCCCCAAATTGTTCTGTTAAGTTGTCAAAGGAGACAATCCCAACGTTCGTTAAGTCAATATCAATTTTTTTCTTTATCAACCTAGAAAGAGCTGTAACCGCATTTCCAGAGCCAATATTACCTATTTCCTTCAACATGTCCTCTTGCTCCGAATTTAATTCTATTTTTTCTTCTAATTCAGAAAAGGTTCCTCCAATTTCATATGTTTCATCATAAGACAACTCAGAAGGTTTCAGTTTTAAAGTATCAATATTTATCTCTGCATCTTTCTCTTTAAGCTTTTGTCTTTGGTCAGCTAAAGAGATTGGTTCTGTTCTTTTATAATTCAGATTAATATTAAAACTCTTAATAAAAGCATCAATATCTAATAGAATATAAGTTTTTTCGTCTACTATGGCAACAGATTCAATATATTGTATGTCAAGATCTGTTTCAATTATAGGTCGTGCTTTATTAAAAGCTGAGGAAGGTATTTCTTTCACCCCAATAACTTCATCCACCATAATTGAAAGATTAATTCCATTTGTTTCTAAGAGTAAAACCCGGTTCTTTTTGTCTAGCTGGCTTATAGTGTCATCCTTATATATTTTCTTTCTAAGTGATAGAATGGAGTAAATATCACCCCTAATATCTATTATACCTGTTATGGTTTTTTCCGCTAAGGGTATTGGAACTATTTTGTCTCGGGGGACATAAATTTCTTTCACTTTTTCTACTTTTATTAAATATCTCTCATTTTTTATTCCTATTATTACAACATTTATGTTTTTCTTCGTAGACATTATCTCTACCATTTTTTCTTCATTTATTTTTGCTTTTTATTATAAATTTATTTTATATTTTATTTTTTTAACATAATTCCCTTCCAAATTAATTCAATTTGCGGATTTTCTTTAGTTTTTTTGGAGAAATATCTAGGCTGTTTATATACTGCTATTTGTCCACCACTTGAATGTTTATAAACATAATCTAATAGCGATTCAATGCTCGAGAAGTTAAATCCTGCCATCTCTATTTTTTTTTTTTCATTACTTAATACAATAAGGAGATCTTCTCCATTAAATGGCTTTTCTAATTCCACCCATTCAACCCAAATTTCTTTCTCTGCGTTATATTTTATACTGCCCATTTCAATTTGCTCTTGAAAGGGTATATTTCTATATGTTTTGTGGGCAGAAAATATAATCTTTTCCGGTTTTATATTATTTTCATCAGCGAATTCAACCGTTTTTTTCAAAAGATCGATATAATATTCTTTTTCAAGAATATAGCTACAATTAAAAAAGATGTAGCTGTTCGTATTAGTTTCGACTATAATATCTATTGCATCTTCTTTATGGGTATTTTTTTTTACGTGTATCTGATTAAATTTCAAATCCTTTTGAACTCTCAAAAATTGAAATAATCTCCATTTTACAGATTTCTTATCGCTTCTCTCTTTGCTGACAAAAGTTTCATACATTTCTCTAAGTTGTTCAATGCTAAGATTTGATAAATCTGCTAATTGTGCGTTTCTTGTATCGAATTCAATGTAATCGTCTTTGAGAGATCTTTTTTGATGCTGTGTTTGTTTTTTTCCCAAATTTATCCCCTCTAAAAATATGTCTAACTCTAACTTTAAGGGCTCAGGAACTATTTTTTCAATGAGAAAAAATAGATTTTCTTCAGATTTATCCATTAATGTTTTGTAATATTGAAAATTCATTTTTATACACCTTTATAATTATGTTAATAAATATGATTCAAGTTTTTCTTGATCTAGTGATGTTTCATCTTTACTTTTTACATAATATCTTATTTCTTCTTCTTGAAATGGTAAAATACTTTCAATCGTGAACGATATTGTATCTGCGTTCTTAAGATCTGAGTCTATCAATTTATAATCCTTATTTGAAGAGACCACTTCAATAGATTTTGGTAAGGTATCATCGATCTTTATATTCTTTACTTCTATATTAGAGCTGTTATTCGCGATAAGACTAATGGCAAATTCATCAACACTTCGCCCCGGAAATATCTCCTTTGCGATTAATAGGTTGCGCCTCTGATGTATTACTTTTAAATCCGGAAGTTCTTCAGCTGAAAGACTCCTGGAGATATAATAAAAATCCTCGGGGCTTTTCTTCTCTTTAGGATAATAAGAAGTTATTTCTATTGGAAATGTGTATTCCTTTTTATGATCAGGTTTAACTGCTTCAAATGGATATGAGATTTTTAAAAATTCATTGACATTGATTAATTCTAAGGGTTTTATATTCTCTAAATTGACCCTTATGTTAAGCTCATGAGCTTTGGAGGGGTCTTGATCCTCAGGAAGTAATTCAATGTCAATTTTTTCCATAAAATCTTTTCCAGAAGAAGTGTTTACCATTATCTTTGATAGATCTGATGGAGGTAGAAAATCGGGAGGAATTGTTTCCTTAATTAATAATCCTTTTGTATAGGTTGTCCCGATATTTTTGATGGTGATATTACAAGTAAGATCCGATTTTTCAAAGGATTTTATTTTTGATTTTGTAAACTTTTTATCAATTGATAAATCAATTATTTCAAAAATTGACTCTTCTAAATTTAGATTAATAAGCGTCTCCATTTCAGCTTTGTGCGTTATTGAATAGTTTAGCTTACGATAAAACGAAGGTTTATTTTTATCCTTGATTTCCCACTTTTCACTGTAATATGTTTCTTGGGGCTTTAATAACTTTCCTTTATTATCTGAATTAAACTTTACGTCCAAGAATTTATTTTTTTTCTCGTGGTCTAAAACAATAATAGAATTCAATTTCATATTAATATCACTATTATTTTTAAAAATCATTTGGCAGACCCACTTATTCGGTGTTGTCTCCTTCTCTTTTATTTTCATCGCATGCATGGCATGAGAATAACCGTTTAAATTCTTAAATTTTAAACCCGAAATTAGGCGATCTTTATATTTATAACTTAAATGAATATTTCCGGTTCCGATTATTTTTCTCTCAACGGGTTTTATAGAGGTATAGATCATAATTTCTGCCTTTTCTCCCGGATCTAAAGTATCAATAGAAAAAATGAGAGTGTTTTTATCAACCTTAACATTGGAAACAGAGGAACTATCATATTTAAAGTTAGAAAATCCCTCAGAAAATTGCTTTGCTAACTTAACTTCCTCTATAGTATTTTCTGAATCATTTTCTATCTTTATTAAGTATGTTAATATATTTTCTTTATTATATAATAAATAATAATTATCTCGGATTTTTTCCCCGGTCATATCATCAAATCCATCTAAAATCCTCTGCGCCCTCCTTTCTTTTTGTTTCTTAATTTTTTTATATTCTTCCTTGAATTCTTTTTCTTTTAAATTTTCGAGATTTTGAATTTTTTTCTTTAAATCCTTTATTTTTTTATTAAAATCTTCTTTTTTCTCAATATAATCCTTTAATTCTCCTTTAAACACAGCAAAGTCTTTTTTCTTCTTTTCTAACTTTTCGTCATAGGTTTTCAAATCGTCTTCATACTTTTCTATAATTTCTTCGATATGAGAACGTAATTCTTGAGAAATCTCAACTTTTGCTTCAAATTCCTCAATTAAATCCTCTTTTTCATCTGTAAGATCATCTATTTTAGAATCTAATTCCTTATCCCTATCCTTTTTATATGATTTAATGTCCTTCCTTAAGTTTTTAATTAGTTTCTTTAATTTTTTAGATTTGTCAGAAAATAGATCAGCTTTTTCTTCAGCCTTTTCATGTTCTTTTTGCTTTTCTTCAATTTTGCTCTCAATTTTTTTAATCTTGAGTTTATCTTCTAAGTTTTTTAATTTATCCTCTAGATCACTGATTTCATTATCTATCTTTTCTTCTTTAACACTCCATTCCTTCTCTTTTTTTGATGCCTTTTCATATTCTTTATCCTTAACCTCAATTTCCTTCTCTGCTTGTTGAATTTCTTGGTTATATTGACTTTTTATCTCTTTTTGAATGTTGGCTTTTCTATTGGAATATTCTTTCTTAATCTGAGGAATTTTAGAATTTAAGGAATTTAATCTTTTTTTAGTCTCTTCCAACAATTTGAATAGATCATTTTCTAATTCTTCCTCATTGAGGTAATCATCTATTAATTCGTGTTTCTCTTTTTCCTTTTGTTTTTGTAGATCTCTGATCGCTTCCTTCAATACTTTAATATCTTTTTCAAACCCAGCTCTACTTTCCGAAAGATTTGAGATCTGCTCTAATATCTGCTCTAATTCTTCGTTACTTTTTGCGACTTCAGATTCTAAACCCTTAATTTGACGTCCATATTTTTCTTTAATGTTTTCCTTCTTGTTCTCTTTCCTTTTTTCTATTTCCTTCTCAAGTTTTTTAATTTTTCTCTTTTTTATTTTTGTACCAAGATTTTCTTTATTTAAATTCGAAACCGATATTTTTTCAAAAATTTTAATAGGATTAATAATATCTTCCGAATTTTTTATCTTATATTTAAGACTTTTATTAGTTTGAGGTTCAAAATTACCAAAATTCGTTTTATTCTCTTCTTTCATTGAGTGTTCAGATATATTATCTGTTCCACCATAAGTTAAATTAACATCCCAAATTCTATTTTTCTTTGAATTATTTACGACTATTATGTCTCCATTTCCCTCAAAATTGCTCAAGAGTCCACTTTTAGCATATTCATATTTCAGAAGCTCCTGAGCGATTAATAATGCATTTGAATGCTCACGCTCATATATTTTTTCAGATTCTGTTTCTTTCGCTTCAAATTGGTCTAGCTTTTCAGACATCTGAATAGGGGCCCCTAGGAAGGGGGGCGCTTTACTAGATGCTAGCTCTTCTTTTGAAACTCGTTTAAAACCCATTTTTTGGTCCTCTTATAGTTTATATTTTTAATTTTTAATAGTAATTGATTCAGAAACTTCTTTTGATAGAGAAGAAATAAGATCCATTACGTCTATAACCATACAAATTTCTCCTTCTCCTGTAATTGAAACCCCTAAACGTGAGCGGAACTTAGAGAACTTTGATTTGAATGGTTTAATAACAATTTCCATTTGTTGTAATATTTTATCCACAATTAAAACTGCGGAATTATTTGCATCTTTCTTGCACCAAATGGCAATCTTGTTAGATG
>CAZDJH010000057.1:0-13543 GCA_964505645.1 uncultured archaeon
ATCTTCATTAATGCTATGATTTATAATATAATGCTCCGACGGGTTAATGTTATGAGAAAAATTGACTAAATCCCCTTCATGGAATATCTGAACCCAAAAATCGTCGATGCCCTCGGATATGTTATTCCAAGAGCTATTTATTATAAAGTTATCATTTGAGCTCGAAACATTAAAAGTGCACAGTTTAATTGAGTAATTACTTGGAGCAATTGAATCTTCAAATACATCTTTATGTGTGAAATTTCTTTCAATCCTAACTTTTGAAGAATTGCTTGAATTATAGGATTGAGTCCCCGTTGCCCCAATAATTGATGAGATATAAGTCCCATGACCGTTATTATCATATGTAGAATTATTATCCACAAAACTTTCAGTTTCTATTACTTTACCGTGTAAGAATTTAATAGAATCATCTATTCCTGTATCTAAAACTGCGATTGAACTATTGGTATCTCCGTTATACCTATTAATATATAGAGAAGAATTCAGAGAATAAGATTGAATTGATGCGAAATTCATTTGAGCCTCAACTTGCTCATCATTTTCTATGAACGCATTGGGGTAGTCCGCTTGAAATGCCGTTATATTGTCATCATAAGATGGAAAGGCCATCCTCCCTGCAAATCCGCAAAATGAAGTGAATGTATTGTTCCAAATTTTTGTATTAGTAACATTCCCACCATACGACTCAAAATCATCTGAAACATTACTACTAAATGATGATTTTTTAAAGTAAATAATAAGATTAGGATTATAAGTCTCGGTTTCAGAACCATTAGAACTCCTTATTTTATGAGGGTGGTTTTGCTGAAGACTTTTTTGGAATAGTGGACTCATTTCTGGGAGAAAGATCAACAAAGATGAACTAATAATCAACATTAATAAAATACTTATCTTAATTTCTTTTTTCATGCTCATCTTCCACTAAGGTTTCTTTCCCTCTTTTTGATTTCTATAGATAAATATTCTTTTAAAGTAGTCTCTACCGGTAGTCTCTACCGATAAGATTGTATCTCTCGAGCCTTTTTTTAAAATCTTAATTTCGGTTCGTTCTGATTCTAAACGTTTTTTCTTATAAAATTGTCTGTAATACAGAAATCCTCCTAATATACTCAATCCGATGATATTGGGTAATATAACCCTTAAATATTGCCTTAACTTTGGAGTTATTACTTTCATGGATATAGAATTTGAATACTTTTTTAAGCTATAGAGATAATCATAGTAGATAATAGCGCCATTTAAGGTGACTTCTGCTTCTGATGTTGATCTAATAGTATAACTTAAGGAGGTAGTTTCATCAGGCTTTAAACAATCTATCGATTTGATAAATTTCCCGTCGACCAAGGAAAAATGACCTGAATAGCTTAAAACGTCGTCAATTTTTATATCTTTAACACAAATTGAACCTGTATTTTTAATTGTAACATCAACATACACGAGATCCCCAATTTCCAATTCATGGATATTTACAGACTTAATTACATCGAAAGAAATTGTTCCAATGATTAACGGTTCGGAATTTTGAATTTGGAGGGTTTTAGAATTACTATTTTCAAGTTTTGTTATTGCAGGATAAAAATATCCCTTCCAATCCGTTTTATTGACTTTAAAAGTAAATGATTTAACTTTATTATAAGAGATATTTTCAAAAATCATCATTTCATTAGTAGTTTTTTTCAAATCTTCATATTCATCGCTCGAAGATATATTAATTTGGCCAATACTAAGATTGAAAGGACCTAAATTTTTAATATTTACCGTAAGATTGAATGATTCTTTTATTTTCGGTCCGTTTGTCGAAGAATTTAACCATATACGTATTGTTTTAAGATATGGAAGGGAATTTTCGAAATTAACCGGGGCTACCGAAAACGCATTGTTAGGCAAGGAGGTCAATTTAGTGGAATTACCCTTTTTCAAATATTTGGAATTATTATACCTAATTATATGATCTTGAAATAACGCAGAATTTGGAACATAGTAGGTAAAATTTAATTTAACTGCTTGATTTGGAGATAAACAGTCTAGTCTGTAAATTAAGTAATTGTTATCCAAATTAAATCCATTCAAATCTTTAATTATACCTGGAAGCGGTACTTTAACTGTTATATTTTTAGCTGGAGCCGTTCCAATATTCTTTAATCTAAGTTTATAGGTATTGAGATTTCCAGGGTAACCGTTATAATTTGATAAAGAGGCATAAGAAACAATTGAGGACATATTTCCCGTGCTAAGAGTTACTGAGTTAGAATATTTGATATATCTTACCCAACCACTCGCAGAGCTATATTTTACCGTACTTTGAAGTGTAATTGGATTAACATCTCTGGTTAGAAATTGAAGATCAATATTCTCAATAGTCACATTGAATTCAGTATTACTCTGCTTTTGTAGCCTAAAAATAATTGCATAGTTCCCATTGTCGGGATTTTTAAATACATCATCAATACTATTATTGTATTTTGTCAATCCATAGGTTCTACTTGAATTTTCTACCGAGAGGAGGAATTCTCCTAAGTCTATAAAGGTTTCGCTGGTAAAATTAAATAATTCTATTTCCACATCTTCAAATGTATCTGATATGTTGAAGGTGAGGGAAAATCTATTGAGCGTGTTATTTTCGAAGTCAATTGCGGTCGTATTTTGTGCTAGAAACTGAATATTTACGGCTTCTTGCCCTTGATATTCTTCCGAATAAATTATCCAACTTTCATTATCTTGAGTTAGTGCCATTGAAGGGTTGGTAGATTGGTCTTCTCTCCCATGGATCACTCGAGGTAACCTTAAACCCTCATTTATGGTAAAATTAAATGAATAAAAGTCTGTATAGGTATCATTCTCCGAGATATCATAATCTTCTTCGAGATAAGATAAACCCTCCCCCGGATCTAACGCCCAATTTCCATCGTTCCATACACTATAAGAATTGGTAAAGGCGGTTTCTATATCCTTTCGAGTCATTCCTAACTGGGATAGTAATTGTGGATATTCTTGAAGGATAATACGTGATACATTATCCATGTTTTCATTATATGGATATAGGTTTGAAATATTAAACGGATCGGGAAAATAATAATCATTAGAACCGTCTCCATTGGTATCAAAGTGAAATATTCTGGGGTCCTTGTCAAAATTGAAAAACTCTTCGAGGGATTTGTATTCGGGATATTCTACATCAACGATCTCCCAGAGTGTGTCTTGTAGATCATCCGCATAGTTTGGATTACCGCCCTCTAAAAAGATAACGACGGGAAGGATTGTTTCTAAGTCAATAGGAATTGCGGTGGGAGTTCCATATGCAGTAGTATTACCAACATTTTCGGCAGTGATATTAAAATCGAACGTTCGATATGCTCCAAAACCAGCATTGCCCCCTATTAGGGTATTTGTTAGCCTTATATTCGGTTCGGAACGATCAGTTTTATATTTTAATTTAAATTCGGTCAATGGGTTTAGAATACCGCTTGGAAAGGAGGGAAGACCCGTGAACCCCAAAATAGGTAAGAAGTTGATGATATCATAATCATCTTGTAAATTTACGATATTCATATAATTCTTTTTTAGCCCCCCAAAATCTTTCCAAAATACTTCAAACGAATAGTCTTCCAATGTTTCAACATCAAACTCGGAATCAGTTAAGCTTAGGAGGAATGCGAGTTGTTCCAGAAGATATTTGCTAAATTCTGAGTATCGGGGGATAGTATCCGTGATTTCCGTACACAATACATTAATATCCAATTCTGATAAAAAGGCGCCGTCGAGGGATATGTAAACCTTCTCACTCGGCTCTAAAGACTCTTCTTTATATCCTAATGCTTCAAATAAGTTAAATTCATATTCATTACTTTTAATTGTGCGTATTCCCTCATCTAATCCCTGATATTGGACTTCAAGGATGCTATAGTGGGAATTCTTCAACAATGTAAAGTTCCCCACCCCCATAGTCATATTTCCGAACCCCGGGGTTGATGTAGTTTCATTTTCTCCCGAGATTGCACTCGTATTCCCAAAGAGGTCCTCATTCTCACCGGATATAGATGAAATCTGGCTAAAAAGATCGGCAGTATCTCCACCCTTTAAAAAAGGGGACATTGAAGCCCCCCTATTAAAGTCCAATTGGTCATTTCCAAAATCTATCGTCCCTTCGAATAAGTCGGGGCTGTTGATCATGATATATGAGAGTGATAAGTGTTTATTATTAGTGTAGCTTCTACTTGATAACCTTTCCAAGTCAAATGCCTTCCAGTATCCGTCTTTAGGAATGTTTTCCGTAAATTCCTGAAGGATATTGCTCCATTTAGGGTAATATGCAATAAATGGATAATAATTCATTTGGGATGAATTTACATGGATAAAATCCAATTTAAATTTCCGACTAAGGATCTTGAAGGCTCTTTCCGACTTTTCCTCAGCTTGACGGGAGTTTAGCTCTTTATCATAGTAGAGGAATCCGATAAATGAATTTAAGGGGTATTTGAACTGGTCCTCTATACCCCTTTCCGATAACGCATAAGGAAAAATATCGGTTGTCTTGTTATTTGCCGTACTTAAATATATATTGCATCTAGAAAAAGCGGGATCTTCTAAATCGAGGTTTTTAATTATGTTGGTATCGTTTGTAAATAGGGAGTGTTTGATCAATGAATTTTTTCCCGCAATGTAAGCCCTTATTGCTTCCGCATAGAGATCGCTGCCCGCAATATCTGAGGGATTCGGTTTTCCTAATTCGGTTGACCCTCTATTGGTAATATTATTATAATTAAAATCGGATTGAAGCATGGAGATTGGCAAAGGGCTAAGAACCATGAATATTACCGTTGATATTAAGACCCATTTTACTTTTTTGCGTTTTAGGTTCATTTTACGTCGTCTCCCTATATATTTCGGTTATCTTCTTTTTCTTAATTCTCCATAATAATGTCTTCATCCCCATATATATACAAACAATTGAAGTTCCGTAAATGCTAAATAAGTTAAACCATGGAAAGTACAGAGAATAGGGAGTATTCATGAATACGCTTATTGATGACCCAAATAACCATCCTGTGATACAACCGACGATTACACCAACCGTCCCGCTACTTAGCATTATAATTAAGGCCTCCACTATGAAGAGTTTGTTAATTCCTCTTCCCTTCAATCCTAATGTTCGTACAATTCCAATCTCCTTCTTCCTTTCTATAATTGATGAATAAGACGAGGACAATAATCCAAATAAACAGATAATAACTGTTGACATCAAGATTAAGGAGAAAAATGAATTCACCACAGAAAATGTGGATTGCTGGTTTTCTACATTTTTAATTAGATTTTCAACATCAAAATTATATTGACTATTGTAATTTTTTTTTATTTGAGTTTCCAATTGATTTGCGGTTTGTATATCGGATTCCCTTAATCTAATAAATATTTTATCGACCCACGTAGGTTCAGAAAGTTCCATAATATCAATAAAAGTATTATGTGATACTAATACTCCCGGAGATCTTGCACCCATGGAAGACCCACTAAACTTTCTGGGAAATCCAGGGATACTTGAAGCTATTCCTGCCACATGAAAGACAAACCGCTCAACTTCTTCTCCACGATTGCTGACTATCCTAATCTTATCGGAAACTGCTAGATTTTGTTGGATTGCGATAGATTCTGAAATAATGCAATAATACTCATCTTCCGACTGTATTAAATTGAAAGCGTTTGAAGGATAAGTGTTCAAATATTTGGTATTAATAGTAGAGTGAAATTTGCCATCAATACCGATTAATGTAATCGATTGGGTCGATAGCCCCGCATAATCTCCGATCTCTGCAGAGAATTCCTTATCCTCTTCCGCATAAATTTTAGTCAATTGATCTGGGGTAACCAATGCAGAAGAAACTTTCTCTATATGGGGGAGATCCATTATGGTATCCTCAAAATCAGTTGTAAACAGTGTGTTGAGGTCTATATTAACCGCGGTGTCGGGATCGTCATTGCCCCCACCCATTATTAAGCCGCCTCCAAGGAACCCCGATTCACCATTTTCACCCCATCCGTTGGACTCAATCAAGAGGTCGGACCCACTTCCGAGATATGTTCCTGCTTCCATCATTGCGGATAAATCTTCTATAAATATCGAAGTAAACATTACAAACGAGAAAGAAATGGCAAAAATAACTATAGTTGATGTGTTTCTCCTCTGGTATCTATAAATAAAAGTCTGGATTATATTATGAAGCTTTTTACTGATAGGTCTAAAAGCCTGAATGATAAGTCGAAGAATGACGGGCATCAGTCCTAATCCTGCTAAAGTCATTCCAAGAAGAAATATAATTAGTACAATAATTAAAGTCACTCCCATTAATGTAATATCAAATGAAATTATAATCCGAGGGACGATAAAGTAGATAAAACCCCCGGTTATGGCAAGGATGAGCCCAACAAGAATTATTTTATAATTTAAGGAGGATTTCTTTTGTAACTTATAAAGTTCGCTCGGGTGGCGATAGGGGTGGATTGACTCGATTAGATTAAGCCTAAGTACTTTAATTGCGGGAGAAAGGCTGACTATTAATCCTACAATCACTCCGATGAGATAGGCGGCGATTATGGAGAACCATGTGAAATTGAAGCTAAGAGTTGCACCCCCTAAATATGTGATCTCAGAAAGTAAAAACCTATTAGCAAAGGGTATTACTAAAAATCTAGTAGCAAGAAATGAGCTTAAGATTCCTACAATTGTTCCCCCGTTGCATAACAGCAACCCCTGTACTAAGACCGTCGCCATATTATAAAATCTATGGGCGCCGAGTGTTCTAAAAATTCCAAACTCTCTAATTCGTTCTTCCACGGACGTTTTGAGGATTCCATTGATAAGAACGCCTGAAATTAACATCGTTATAACTGATACAAATATAATCGCAATAGTAAATATCATGCTTACGATTTCCGAATATTGCAATATTTCTAATTTGGGAAGTTCGATATCAAATTCATCTAACCCGATTGCTAGTTGGACTTGGCTTGCGAGACTTAAGACAGCATCCTCTGATGCATCTACACTTCGTATGTCATAAAATTGATTCCCTTGCTCAAATGTGGTAATAAGTTTAGAACATGTACCATCAAACTGGCTCTCTCCAAATATCTCGTACAGTGTGTTTATATTCACGCAAATTAAGTTATCATTTCTATACTCAGAGGGCCATTTCATATTAAAATCAAATATTTTACTCACCGTAAATGTCTTTGTAATATTTATACTTCCATCATCGGTTAGTTTCATTTGTATTTCGATGGTATCTCCCTCACTATATTTAATACCTTCGTTAAAACCATTGTAAATGGCGCAGCTGTTTGAGTTCAGATTGTTTAATGTTATTTCTTGTTCTGATTCGGGGTCCATGAAGATGCCGAATCCAATCGATTCCTCATATAAGAGATCAATGCCAGAAATCAATGCATCTTTCTGTTGGCTCGTTACTTCTTGAGATTCAAGGCTCTTTGAGACATTTACCTTTCCATTTACTTCCATTCTTGGGATAAAATGACTGATGCTAGATGTTTGCGCTTGAATCTCATTAATTAATGGCTCGTAATGAAAGTAGTTAGATCGATTTTCAGGTTCGCCGTTATAATGGCGAACAGAAATCGTCATATCTTGTCCCCCCGCGTTAGTGGTAACATAATCCACGAACCCAACGCTAAGGGAATCCCCCAAGAATAACACTATGCTGAGTAAACTAATGGATATCATTATTCCAAAGATCCCGAGCACGGTTCTAACCTTTTGTTTCCGGAGATCCTTAAAGGCGTATTTAAAAACGAGTTTAATATTTGTCATTTCGTCGTTTAGGGGTGTCTTAATTACTTTAGAATCAGAATGTTTCCTTCGATTTTCGCCTGGATTGAATTATCCTCAATAATTTCTTGAATAATATCATTAAAATGAATAGGCAGATTTTTTAAAATCAAATCGGGAATATGATTCTGGATCTCTCCAATTTCAAATTCTTTTCTTCCTTGGTTTTTAAAGAGATATTGGTAAATCTTGTTTTTTACCTTCTCTTTATTAATTTGAGCATCTTTCTTACGTCTCATCTCCATAACCTCCGTTTCCTTTAATCCACCAACCTTTCCTTCCCTTATCAATTTTCCATCCTTCATATGGAGGGTACGAGTCGCAAATTCGCTTACTGCCGCATCATGGCTTACTGCTATAAAAGTAGCTCCCCGCTGGTTTAAATCCCTTAATAAGTTAAGGATATGGATTCCTGTTTTGGAATCTAAATCGCCCGTAGGTTCATCCAATACGCAGATTGCCGGATCATTTGCAAATGCCCGGGCAATTGCTACACGCTGCTGCTCCCCTCCGCTTAATTCACTGGGTGTGTGATCTGCTCTTTCCTCTAACCCAACCATGCGAAGCAAGTCCATGCATCGCTTTTTCTTTCCGCGTTTGCTTAATTTACCACTAAAATGGAGGGGAACCATAACATTTTCCAAGGCAGTCATTTGCGGAAGAAGGTTATAGAATTGAAATACAAACCCAATTTTATCGCGCCTAATATCGGCTAACTCCTTATCCTTCAGCATTGAAATGTTTCGACCTTCTAGAAAGATTTTACCGCGAGTAGGGGTATCTAATCCCCCTATTAGATTTAGGAGGGTAGTTTTTCCGGAACCAGAGGGCCCCATAATCGAAACGAATTCCCCTTTGTTAATTTTAACATCAACACCCCGCAGAGCTGCAATTGCGGTTGTTCCAAGAATGTATGTCTTATGAATATTCTCTACAACGATAAGATGATCATAATCCTTTCCTGCTTTCTTTCCTTCTTCAAATTCTTCTTTAAGTTCCCTTTGCTTTTCTACCTTAATTAATTCTTTCTTTCTTTCTTGCTTTTCTTTTTCTCTAATCCTTTTTTTTCGCCATTTCCTGAATTCTGTTGTGACCTCTCCATCTATAACTGCCAAATTGCCAGTTTGTTCCTCATAAACCTTCATAAGTTCAGTATCGCGCACTTTTATGTCCTAACCTCCCCTTAATTCAATATATAACTAATATAATTGAACCTAACTTTTATATCGATTTTTTATACTTCATAAACAATAGTTATATTATATAAGTTTATGTACATAAGATAATAAAGATAATTATTCTACTCTATTAGAAAATTTAATAAGAGTATTTAAAAATTATAGGAATTATCGCAATTGGGAATAATAATCCCTACCTTTAAAAAAATGGATAATATATTAGTTATTGATGTTCAAATTAACTAAAAGCATGACTTAATAAGGTTCTATTACAAAATCATCCTTATTTTAACTCTTTAAGCTTAGCCTTTAAACTAAGATTTTCTTTTCTTAAGATCCGTACCTCTTCCATAAGAGGTTCCATCATGGCAACTACTTGTTCTTTAGAAAATAGGTTATCATTACCGAATTCCAAGATCTCTTGTCCGCGCACTTGAGCGTCCCGGTCGAAATACAGAATGGTCAATAACTCTTTGGGAGTTCCCTCCTTTATTGAATTATGGAGAAATACATAGGGGAACGGATATTTGGGCTGATTATCGATTAATCTTTTCTTAATGCTTACAGAATGAGTCTCATTACAATAATTACATCGATAATGTCTTGTAATTATTTTATTTGATTCCGTTGTTTGCGTCATTATGAATTAAAATACGGGATCAGACTTATATTTTTTTGCTTTTAGAATCAATGAATATGTGATAAAAGATCACAAAATTTCATAAAGAAAAGCATAAGACGCTTCAAAACATAAAACAAGCAAGGAAATCAAACCCCTAACTCTTTTCTTTTTTTCTAATATCCTTTTTTAATATTTTTAATATTTTATAATAGAGATCTAATTCTGCGTCTTTTTTTGTCTTTGACGGTTTGGAGAAGAGATGGTTAACTTCTTTCGTAAAAGAAGTAATAAGGTTATGCTCCGGGGTGTAGATCCTCGCGTTCTTCGCTATCCATAAGGGGCTATTATCGGGACCTTGTGAACTGAGTTCTGCCTCTATCTTGGGCGTAAAACGCAACTTATATTGTAAAAATTCTAATAATTTGTTTTTGTTTAAGATGGGAGAGTCATTAATGATGGTATCCCATTGATCATAGAACTTATTGATAATAACCTGTTCAACAGTTGATAGATTTTCCCCTGAATCAATATAAAGCGCACCACATAGAGCTTCAAATACATCGGCTAATATTTTTGAATCCTCAATTAATTGTTTTTTTGCTTTATAAATGAATTCATTTAAGTTAAAGTATTTCTGAGCTATGATAGTCAAAGTTCTATCATTTTCTAGATGTTGCTTTAATTGGGTCACTTTTCCGGGTGAGTTGATTCCCGACTTATACTTCTTCATTATCAAGATCAATTTAATAACCGCATCTCCAATCGTTTCTAACACTTCATAATCGCTAATACCCAATTGATTGCCCAACTGGGGGGTTGTTAATGCTTGCTTTAATAAAGCTTTATTCGAAAAAGAATAATCGATTAATGCTTCCAATTCACTTAATTTAGTCATCTTTTCTGAGTATAATAAAATATAATTGATAAGAATTTATATTTTTGTTTTAGAAAAAATTAAAAATTAATAGGTATAATATTATATTATATTATATGGAAAGCGAGAATTGGGAAAAGATACTTTTAAAAATAGAAGAAATCAAAAATGGAACAGAGGATTTAAAACAAATTTTATCGAAATTATCAATCCTTCCGAGAGAACAACTAATTGAGAATATATATAGCGATATAATCGTCAAGCATCATCCTATTTTTAAAGAGAGAGAAATCAGATCCCAAAAGAAAACAGCCAAAAAGGATGACGAGATCCGTAGTGATAAAGATTTTGTAAACTCAATTATTATAAATCTTAAAAATAACCCCGCTAAAAAAGTTCTCTATTTAAAACAATTTCTTGACAATCTATCAGAAATTTCTGAATCAGACAGAAAAGTCGTATTGAAATCTTTGGAAGGTACAGATATAGATGATCTGGAAGAAAAGATGCACTCATTAATCGAAATTTTCAAAATAGATTTAAATCGGTAAAAGCATCCAAGAATTTCTTCATAGAAGAATTTCAACCCCTCTTGTTCTCAATATGCTTAAAACTTCGGAGTGAGGATCTATATTATTATATTTTAGATTTAATTCTTGAAGATTGTTCCAACTCACATCTAGATTCTCTAATAATTCCATCTCACATATGAAGTCTGGTAAGAACTCAACTTGGTTATTAGATAAATCTAAACTATGGAGTACTCGTAATTGTTTTATAAATCTGGGAACGCTTTTTAATTTATTAAATTTAAGATTCAAAGAACGGATTTCCTTTAAGGTATTTATTATTTTCGGGAGTTTTTTTATAATACTGGGAGTAAATTCGTTATTAAATGCAAAAGAAAAATCTATTTCAGTAATATAACCACTCTCAAGCTGAAATTTTATGATTTCAAAATTATCAAAGAAATATCTTATAATTCTTCTTATCGGAAATTTGTCTATTCTTTATAATAAAATGAGGATATCTTTCTTACAGGAATAGAATAATGTCTCATTATTATTGCCCAAATCTTATATAGAAATAGTAAATTGGAAAAGGAGGATTCATAGGTCGATTATGCTTTCAATAGGCAGTTGGATTACGAAATTACTTCCTTTTTTGTAGATACCCTTAATCCTATCCTCAACCCAAATGTCGCCCTGAAATTTCTTAACGATGATTTTAACCAATGATAAACCAAATCCCAACCCATTTGACACTTTAGAAACCTTTTTCCCTTTTTGGAAGATTAAACTTTTTTTCTCCTCCTCAACGCCAATCCCGTTGTCGATAAATTGAAACTGTAGGTTTTTCTTTTCGCCTATGAATTCTTCAGATATTTTAATTATGATTTCAATTTTCTCATTTTCATTATATTTAATACTATTAATCAAGAGGTTTTCAAAGACTTCTTCTAACAACTGATTTGCTTGGATGATATATTGACTGAAATCGCTCTTAATTTCGACTTTAATATCTTTATTTTTATATGTATCTTTAATATACTCTATAACCCGCGTTAAAACCTTAAAGACCTCAATAGGTTCTAACTCTACCTCTTTTTCCTCTAATTCTGAGATCTTGTAGATATTAGAAACTAAAATCTCCCCTTTCTTAGCCTGTCTCTCTATCATATTAAGGAAAGAAACGAAATCATCATCTATTACTCTTTCTTTAGCATAATAGGAAAGTAGTTCCTTTGAACTCGTAATTACTTGAAGTATATTATTAATATCGTGGATTAAAAGATCTTTATAAAAATTAGCTCTATTAAAGGCTTCTTGAATTTTACTCTCGGATATTCTTAGTTTTTGTTCGTTCCTCTTGATATCTGTTATATCTACTAAAAAAATAATATCCGCATCTTTTCTCTTGTATTTAATTGTCTTGTTTAAGCTTTCTATCCATCTTACATTTCCTGCGGTATCAATTGTTCTGAATTGATAGCTTTCTTTGAAATTTTTGGTTTTTTCCACTCTATTTAGATATTGCGTTTTGATTCTCTCCAAATCATCGGGATGAATATACTTTAATGAGTTTTGAAAAGTTAAATGTTTAATGTCTTTACCTTTAAGGCCAGAAAAATTCGCTGCTTTTTCATTTATATACACTATCCTACCATCTTGGACAATTTGAATTCCAACGAGCGATTGTTCGGCTATTTCTCTAAAATTTTTTTGTGTTTCTTTTAACCTTTTTTCGGCCTCTTTTTTTGCGGTTATATCAAATACCAGCGCTAGTGCGCCTTCATACTCGTTTTTCTCATTAAAAAGGGGTGAAGCAGCCATATGTGTAAAAACTTTTTCTCCATTTCGTCTCTTAAATATAAACTCATGCCTCTCTTCGATCCCCTTTTTTCTCCGTTCTATATTATTCTTAGCAATTTCTTTATACTTTCGATCACAAAATTCGAATAAATGCTTATTCATCATTTCTTCTGGGGAATAGCCTAAAATTTCTGCCATTCGCTTATTGACAAATGTGGTATATCCTTCATCATCGATTAACCAGATCCCCTCATGGGCATTTTCAATAATCCGTCTATATTTTTGCTCTGAACGCCTTAATTTCTTTTCGATCTTTCTCCTTTCGGTTATATCTTGATTAATTGCAACGATCCGATCTTCTTTCCCCGTTTTATCCATTATTATTGACACGGAGGAATATATATGAGTTTTTTTTCCGCCCTTCTTATATTGAATCACGTTTCCCTTCCAACTTCCAGTTTCCTCGAACTCATTTTTAATCTCATTAGGGGATTGGTCCACATATTCAATATTAATAGTATCAAAAATATTTCTTCCCAAAATCTCTTCGGCTTTCCATCCATAGATTATCTCTGCTGCTTTATTCCATGCTTTTATATTATAATTTAAATCAGTTATAATTATTGCGTCAGAAATCTTATTAAACACATCATATAATGGGTCTTCTTTTTGTATGTGCATTTTTTTCCTTAAAATTCATTTAAAGCATTTCTT
>CAZDJH010000058.1:0-11624 GCA_964505645.1 uncultured archaeon
AAATTTTCATTGGGCTTCAGTTGATGAAAAACCTAATTGCATTTAAACATCACATGCCATTTGAATTCAAGTCTAAATGATCACTAGTCTATTTTAATAATATTGTCTTTTTTATATCAAATCGCATTCTACGGTAGAACTACTTTTCTAAGATCAGATTCACGCCACGCTTTCTTGCGTCTCGAAGCTTTCGCTTCAAAGCCTTAGAATCCACCACTCTTACAATTGTAATTCTGTACCAAATATTATAAGGTGAAATCAAATTGACGAATTGTAGCGCAGCCGATCGATTGATGATGATCTGAGAAATAAGAAAGATTATTAAGGGATGGCTGACTTTGTCAGTGAGGATCTTTTATTTATATCTTTTTAAAAGGATTTTTTTATTATTTTGTATCAATATTTAGTGAGTTAAATTTTACGACCATTCTAACTGAAAAAATTCTGGTGCTAACTTGTTCTCTCGCTCTTTATGGAAAGTATGTTTTTAGAACAGAAAAAAATCCGGGTCATTAGTTAAAAAGTTATTCAAAATAAAAATTGATATAGATAACAGGTAGGAATTTGATGCCCCTTTCAATAAAAGAATTTCATTTTATCCCCAAACTAAAATTAATTTTTAAAACTACTTCTTCTCAAGAAAAGTGATGAAATTTTTATTATTTCTTATATTTTTTAAAACATAATATAAGCTTTAAAAATAATTTAGAACAAAAAGTAGAGGAAATACGTTAAATATGTCGTTTGAAATAGAAATTGATTTGGAAGCCTGCACAGGATGCGGAACATGCTATGAAGTCTGCCCAAGTGAATGTTTTGATGAGCCCGAGGGCGGAAAGGTAAAGGTACTTGAAGATATGCGTGAAGAATGCGTAGGATGTAGAGCTTGCGAGACTCAGTGCCCTGAAGAAGCTATTGTAATTACAGAATTATAGACTTTTTAAAAGATCATATTAATTAACTTTTTTATCCTTCTTTTTTTTTCTCTATTAAACAAGACAATCTAAATACCATTATCTTTTATTTTATTAAAGATAAAATGGCTAAAAAGATAGATAATAATTATGAAACACCGCTGTAAAAGATGTCATATGATCCGTTCACAAAAGGATTTAGTGCTATTAAAGGATGGAACCTATATATGCTTTTCCTGCTGGAATAAGCGGTTAAAACAAGGACACGACTAAAAGAGTGCCAAGAATACTAATACTAATATTATTGCTGTTGACCTATACCATAAGAACCTTACTGAAACTAAGTTAACCGCTTAGCAGAATAGAATTGGACCGAACCGGATAAATATTTATAAGATCCATCAATAATTGATAAGGTAGATGTATTTAGTGAGGTCAAATCTCTCTATTATAATCTGCTTGTAAAGCTCGGACGCTTTAAAGCGTTCTTGAGAAAACGGCATTTTGATAACAATATCAAAATTTTCTAAGTAAATATTATTATAAAAACATCGCTTATTTTTATCTAAATCAATAAATCTGCTAATTTTTAATTCTCTTCTTTCTAATGGAGATAAAGTGGACATTTGTTAGGTTATTCCCTCCCCTTTCATGGGTTTTTGCATAACTTAGATTAATTCATGAATTGGATTTTAATTTATGCCCGTGTGAGCGACGCCTACACATAATTCGATTTCGTGTGTGAGAGTATGTAAAAGAAATACCAAATAATAGATGTAAAAAGTTATATTTAAATCTATGGTTGATATATAATAAAGGGAGTCCAAAAAAAAATATTATAAAAGCCTCATTATATTCATAAAGGTATATAAAATGAATACTGACAATCTTGAAGAATTTATTGAGACCATAAAAGAAGATACAGCGAAATTAAAGGGGAGATTTCCGGCAATTTCGGAGAAGGTAAAGAATGAAAGAAAAGGTTTGAAAGTGAAAGATATATTTAGGCTCCCTAAAAAAGATTTTTACCTAATAGTCGTTAAGCATTATGATAAACCTCCTAAATATAGATATTTCATCGCCCTTTCCTTGGCAAGGCAATCTTCCGACCTTCTTGTCTCGTTAGTAAAAGACTTTGCACTTCAGCATGACTTAAAGTTAATCCAATATGGAATATATCCAAGGCACAATCGAGTTAATCTATTAAGCTTAAGGGAGCTAGCTGTAGTCGAGGAATATGAAGGAATCTTGAATATTTTTGAGCAATTTAGATATACATTTAAAAGCAGAATAGAAAAATTAAAGGAGTATGTGGTAAGCGATCAAAAACTATAATTTTACCATTATTGGGCGAGAAAGCACCGTCCTTACGGCGTTGGTGAATCGCATTTTATAACTCATTAATTCAAGACCCTCATAATATTTAAATGGAATAGAGCAATATTAAGTATGATGAATGATACCCAAGTTCATCACCGACCGTAGGGACTACGGGGGTTAGCGTTTGGAGGGGATGTAAAACTGATGCTATGTCAGCAATCCCCGATGAATTACGAGTCCATCGCCCTTTAGGGCGCGGTAGTTCAAAAAAACCATTTTATAGATAATTCAACAGTAAATAGCAATAAAGTTAAAACCTATTAAGAAAGAGAAAATAATGTCGTTTCGAGAAAATACCATAAAGATCGTAGCAACTATTGGTCCCGCAAGCGAGTCTGAGGATATAATTGAGGCTCTCATCAAGGCAGGGGCGGATGTATTCCGATTGAACTTTTCCCATGGAAGTCATGAAAAAAAAAAGGAGATAGTGAATAGAATACGTAGAATTAACGATCATGTCGCTATTTTAGCCGATATCCAAGGCCCAAAAATTCGCTTGGGGGAATTTGAAAATGACGAATCATATCACCTATCTGTAGGACAGCAAGTAAAGATCTATGAAAAGGAAGTATTGGGGAACAGCAAACAGTTTTCCATCCCTCTGAAAGGATTTTTAAACTCAATGAAGGAAGGAGATGTGTTTTACATCAATGATGGCATTATTTCGATTAAGGTTAAGGAGAAAAAGAAGGATTACCTCATTGGAGAAGTAAAGAGTAGCGGAAATATTAGTAACAATAAGGGAGTTAATATCCCCATGGGTGAATTAAAGCAAAAAGTCCCAACGGAAAAGGATATACAAGATTTGGAATTCATTGCGAGTTTGGGAGTGGAATTTGTGGCAATTTCTTTCGTTTCCGGGGGAAATGATGTATTACATGTAAAAAAGATTTTAGAAAATTATGGAAACTCCGATGTTCTTTTAATTTCCAAAATAGAGCGCCCCGTTGCATTAAAGAACTTTGATCAGATCTTAGAAGTGTCCGATGGGATTATGGTAGCGCGGGGTGACCTTGGAGTCGAGATTTCTCCCGATAAGGTACCGATAAAGCAAAAGGAGATGATATACCGCTGTAATCGAGAGGGAAAACCAGTAATTGTTGCGACCCAAATGCTTGAATCTATGACTAATTCTCCAATACCTACCAGAGCGGAAGCTGCAGACGTATTTAATGCTGTACTAGATGGAACAGACGCAGTGATGTTGAGTGGAGAAACGGCCATTGGTAAGTATCCCGTAAATGCGGTAGTATTTATGAATAAAATCGCTTATACCGCCTATCAGAACATGCCGGTGAGAGCCCCAGATAAATACGATTCAGATAGGTTAACCCATACTCAAACTCTGGGGCATGCAATCCATGCGCTTGCAAAGGAAATGGAGGAATTAAATTTTAGGGGGAAAATTATGGTAATTACCAAGGGGGGATATGGGGCCCGAATGATCGCGAAATACAGACCCCCATTACCCATAATTGCAATCACGCAATTTAAAAAGACCGCCCGGGAGCTTAACCTTATGTGGGCCGTTCAGCCCTTCCATATCGGAAATATAGATTTTTATCAGATGGATGCCGAGAGCATTATCGAAGAATCGGTCAAGCTCACAGTGGATCTAAAGGCTCTTGATGAAAATGAACACGTAATAATCTTATTAGTCTCTCGAAAGTTCAAAAAGAGGGGGAATCTCGTGGGATTATATTACGTGGGAGAAATCCTCGACAAATCCTCCTGATATTTAAGATACTATGGGCATTACAATTGATTATTATTTAAAAATAATAAACTAATAGTTTATAATATTATAGGAATATACAAAAGTATGAAATTAGAAAGTAAAAATTTTGGTCATAATGAGATGATGCCCCCTAAATATACTTGTGATGGTGCCAATATTTCACCACACTTGCGATGGTTTGATATCCCCGATGGGGTGAAAAGTTTTGCATTATCCTGTGAAGACCCAGATGCTCCCTCGGGAAATTGGGGGCACTGGTATGTCTATAATATTCCGTTTAAAATGAAAGAAATCCCCCAAGGCGGTCCCGTTTTAGGGACTCAAATAGAAAATGATTTTGGAAACGCGGAATACAGTGGTCCTTGTCCGCCGAGTGGAACACATCGATACATTTTTATTGTTTATGCCCTAAAAAAGGAAAAATTAACTGTTGTAACCAAAGAGAACTTTTTATCAACGGTTAAAGATAATGTAATTCAATCGGCTCCGTTAATTGGGCTCTATAAGAGAACTTGATGGTGGAATTCATTCTTAATATTTATTTATTCTTTTTTTTGAGATGATAAAGGAGATTCATTTTTAAACCATTAACTTAACTCAATAATATACTTTAAATTAATTTTAAATCTTCTCTCTAAGATAAAACGCATTCAATATGTCAGAAGGAAAAATACACACTATCAGGCAAGAACTCCTTGAATGGTATAAAGGAGAAAGGAAGGACTTACCTTGGAGAACAACGGAGGACTTGTATAAGGTGTTAATTTCGGAAATCTTCCTGCAACAAATGAATACAACAAGCGTGAAAAGGCTTTTTTAATAATATTTTAATTGTTAGCTCTAACAATCCTTTTTGTGTTTCCTACATGTTGTAAAATTGCTTGAAAGTTAAAAAAGGTAAAAGCAAGGCTATAAGTTAGTATCTTGCTTTCATATAATTGCCTAATCTTATATTTAATCTTACCCAAATTTACCTTACTTTTATTTGCAAATTCATAATTTAACTTATTTTTCAAAACCACAACATTTAAATTATATAATTTACAATTATATAATAACAGTCTTGACTTGTAAACCGAGGGTTTACAAGTGAGGATTGAGAAGAAAAAAAATAAAAATTATCATGCTTGGAAACCAATTTAATAAAATTAATGATTTAAAAAAGAGTTCTGGTTCACGAGCACAGTTAGATAGGATCTCATTGGAAGATTTAAAAAACTTAAAGCAGAAAGCAGCGGAATTTGAGGATATAAAAAAAGAAAACGAATCATTGAAGCAGAAAAAAAGCGAACTCAGCGAAAAAGTCGACCACTTACATGAAAAAAACGAAAAATACTTAAATCGACTCCAGAGGCTACAAGCAGATTACGAGAATTACAAGAAACGCATTGATCGCACAAATGAGGATTATAAGCTTTATGCAACGGAAAAAATTTTACGGAAACTCGTTGCTCATTATGATGACTTGAAGCGAACGCAAAAAGTGATTGGTGCGCTCGATATAGATGAAGCTGTTAAAAAGGGCTTTCAGATGATCGTCAAAAACTTCGAAAATCTCTTGAAAGAAGAGGGCGTGGAGCTCATAGAGAGCGAAGGCGAGAAGTTCGACCCGTACAAACACGAATGTATGTTGGTACGCGAAAACGAGGAAGTGCCCGAAAACACGGTGCTGGAGGAGTTAGAAAAGGGCTACATGTTCAATAAGAAGGTCTTACGACCGGCAAAAGTGATGGTTTCCAGAAATTCATGTTAATTTAATACTTAAATCAAGAATAATAATAAATTCAAAATTAAAACCAAAAATTTGTATAAAAAGGAAGTGAAAAAACGATGGGAAAAATAATTGGTATTGATCTTGGTACAAGCAATAGTGCCGCCGCTGTATTAAGCGGTGGAAGTACGGAGATAATTCCGTCTGCTGAAGGAATTACCTTGTATGGAAAGGCATTTCCATCTGTGGTTGCATTTACTAAAGATGGGCAACGATTAATCGGTGAGCCTGCGCGAAGGCAGGCGATTTCCAACCCGGAGCGAACGGTCTCCGGTATTAAGCGAAAGATGGGTACTTCATACACCGTTGAAATAGACAACAAGGAGTTTACACCCCAGGAAATTTCGGCAATGATCCTTCGAAAGATTAAGAAGGATGCCAGCGACTATTTAGGAGAGGAAGTCTCCGACGCGATTATTACCGTTCCTGCCTACTTTAACGACAACCAGCGACAAGCAACTAAAGACGCCGGAAAGATCGCCGGACTAAACGTACGACGACTAATTAACGAGCCAACTGCCGCAGCAGTAGCATATGGATTAGATAAGGAAGGGGAACGGATGACAATTGCGGTCTTAGACCTCGGTGGAGGTACATTCGATGTGACAATAATGGAGATGGAAGAACGCGTTTTTGAAGTTATTTCTACTGCAGGAGACACCAGATTAGGAGGCCGAGATATGGACGATAAGCTTGTTGACTACATAGTCAAAGACTTTAAGGATAAGGAAGGTATAGACCTTCGAGAAGATAAAATGGCGCTACAAAGGGTAAAAGAAGCCGCAGAAAAGGCTAAGATCGAACTTTCTTCGGTATTAAAAACGGAAATTAACTTACCATATGTCACAGCCACAGATAGCGGGCCAAAGCATCTAGACATGGAGATTACAAGAGCAAAATTAGAACAGCTGATCCACCCGGTTTTAAAGAGATTAGAAGGACCGATAAAGAAGGCATTAAGCGACGCGAGTATGAAAAGCAAAGAAGTCGACAAGGTCATTTTGGTGGGCGGACCTACCAGGATGCCTTCCGTGCGTGAGAAGTTTGCCGAATTCTTAGGTACCAAACCCGAACGCGGAATCGATCCGATGGAGTGTGTCGCTAGAGGAGCAGCAATTCAAGGAGGAGTGTTAACCGGTGAAGTTGACGACTTGCTCTTATTAGATGTCACGCCATTATCCTTAGGTGTGGAAACGCTGGGAGGAGTATTTACCAAATTGATCGACAGAAACACGACGATCCCTACACAAGCGAAAGAAAGTTTTACGACCGCAGCCGATAACCAAACGGCGGTTGAAGTTCACGTCTTACAAGGAGAACGTCCTAAAGCAAAGGACAACATCTCACTGGGGAAGTTTCATTTAACGGGTATTCCGCCAGCACCACGAGGAGTACCACAGATTGAGGTCACATTCGATATTGATGCCGATGGTATCCTAAATGTCACAGCAGAAGATAAGGCGACGGGTAAAAAACAGTCCATCACGATCACGGCAACAACAAAGATGAGCGAGGATGAAATCGAAGATAAGGTCAGAGAGGCAGAGCGTTATGCTGAGGAGGACAAGGAGTTTAAGGAACTTACAGAGACCAGAAATCGAGGAGAATCTATAATGTATCAAGCGGAAAAAATTCTAAGGGAAAACGAAGACCTTGTTGGAGATATAAAAGATAAAATCCAAGAAAAGATCGATATACTTAAGGAAGCACTTAAGTCTGACAGCAAAAAGGAGATAGAAAAGGCCATTGAAGCACTACAGAAGGCACTCCATGAGGTTTCATCAAGGATGTATGGGCAAGGACAACCCGGGCAACCAGGAGCAGGACAATCGTACCAAGGTGCCACCCCAGGAGGCATGGGTGGCGCAGGCGGAGCAACATACGGCGCGGCACGAGGGGCTAAAACGCAAGACGAAATCGAGGAAGAACAATATCGAAGAGCCACCGGCCAAGATGATGTAGTTGATGCCGAATATGAATAAACGTAATATTTTTTTTATTTTTTTATTTTTTTTACGATTATATTATTAAAATTATTATTGAGAAATCATTATTATTAGTAGTAGTGGAATAGAAAGAGGTTAAAAGTTCAAAATGCCAAAAAAAGATTATTACCGTATACTTGGGATAGATAAGGATGCCACAAAGGACGAAATAAAGCGGGCGTTCCGCAAAAAGGCCAGAAAATATCACCCCGATGTAAATCCCGATGAATCCCGCTCGGGCGAGAAGTTCAAGAAGATTAATGAGGCGTACAGGGTATTGTCGGATGATAAAAAAAGAGAGATGTATGACAAATTTGGCGTAACCGAAGGGGAAATGCCCGCTCAAGGACAAGGATTCGGTGGTGGTGGCGGTAATGGACGTCGTGTCTATCAAACTCCCGATGGTAAAACGGTTTATTATTCTACTTCAGGAGGTCCTAGTGGAGGATTCGATTTCAGTGATATCTTTGGAGGGGGCGGGGGAGGAAGTACCGTCCAAGGAAGTACCGTCGGAGGCCGTGGCGGAGGATTTGATTTCTTTAGCGGCCTTAAGGATATTTTCGATGTATTCGGCGGGGGAGGGCGCAAATCTCGAAGGGCTGGCGGGGGATTTAATACTCGAAGACGTCAAACCATCCCCCAGACAGGTGAAGATCTCAAATATGATATGAGTATTAATTTTAGGGACGCCTATTACGGAGGTAAAAAGCGTATTCAATATCAAAATCCTAATACTGGTGCAACTGACACTGTTTCGGTAAAAATCCCCAAAGGTATTAGGGAAGGTCAGAAATTGCGGTTAAAAGGAAAAGGGATGCCGGGACCTAACGGAGGTAAACCGGGGGATCTCTATATAAATATTCACATAAATGACCATCCCGTTTTTGAGAGAAAGGACGATGATATTTATGTAGAAACCGAAATCCCCTTTACCACAGCAGTTTTGGGGGGGAAAATAGAAATTAAGGGTGTTGATAGGAGTTTAAACGTCACGGTTCCTTCTGGTACCGAGGATGACACCATCCTACGCTTAAAAAATCAGGGCTTTCCAAAAATGAACTCAAATGAGCGGGGAAATCTAATGGTAAAGATTAAAATTCTGGTTCCCAGTAAGGTCAATAAATCACAAAAAGCATTACTAACCCAGTTAAAGGAAGAAGGATTATAATTATAAAGGGGTGAAAATAAATATGTTAAAGTTGGATAGATTGACAGTCAAAGGGCAAGAAGCCCTCGTTGCTGCTCAATCATTGGCAGAAGAAAATCGCCATCAAAGGATTGAGCCCGTTCATATTTTCCTTTCATTACTTAATCAGCAAGATGGCATAACCCGGCCCTTATTACAGAAGTTAGGGATAAACATCGATCATCTCGTTGCAGACCTACGGAATGAATTGGAGAGAGTTCCTCAAATTACCGGCCCTGGCGCTGGTGAAGTGAGGATATCGTCTCAAACAAAAGAAATGCTCGATGCGGCGTGGGATGAAGCAGAAAAAATGAGGGATGAATATCTAAGCACAGAGCATATCTTAATTGCAATGGCATCGGTTGATTCTTTGGCGATCTATTCTGTAATGAAAAATTTTGGAATTACCAGAGATCGAATCTTACAATCGCTTAAAGCCGTTAGAGGAAGCAAAAGAGTTATCGATCAAAACCCAGAAGCAAAGTATCGTGCGATTGATAAGTATAGCCGAAATCTTACGCACTTAGCAAAAAGGGATAAGCTAGACCCTGTTATTGGGAGAGACCAAGAAATAAGGCGTTTAATGCATATATTATCGCGAAGGACAAAAAACAATCCCGTTTTAATAGGCGAGGCAGGAGTTGGGAAGACAGCTATAGTAGAGGGGCTTGCTCAACGAATAGCAAACGAAGACGTCCCTGAATCACTAAAGAATAAGCAAATCATTGCTTTAGATTTGGCTGCAATGGTTGCAGGTGCAAAATATAGAGGAGAATTTGAAGATCGTCTTAAGGCTTTTTTAAAGGAGGTAGAAGAGGGTGCTGGCAAATATATTCTATTTATTGATGAATTACACACCCTTGTCGGTGCCGGTGCCGCAGAAGGCGCCATTGATGCTTCAAATATGCTGAAGCCAGCACTAGCAAGGGGAGAATTACGCGCGATAGGAGCAACCACTCTTGATGAATATCGAAAATATATCGAGAAAGACGCCGCATTAACAAGACGGTTCCAAACCGTATTTGTTGGAGAGCCTTCAGTGGAAGATACAATCGCCATCTTGCGGGGGCTCAAAGAGAGGTATGAAATCCACCATGGGGTAAGAATCTCCGATTCAGCATTAATTGCCGCAGCTAGATTATCTGAAAGATATATCTCAGAACGTTTCTTGCCAGATAAAGCAATCGATTTGATGGATGAGGCTGCTTCTCGTTTACGAATTGAAATAGATAGCATGCCAACAGAAATAGATCAAATCGAGCGAAAGATAATTCAATTGGAAATTCAAAAGGAAGCTCTCAAAAAGGAAACGGGAGAAGCTGTAGAAGATCGAAAAGAAAGAATAAACAAAGAGTTAGAGGAATTACGAGAAAAAAGTCATGAATTAAAGATTCGTTGGAAAAATGAGAAAAGGTTAATAACTCAAATAAGTAAAATCAAAGAGCAGATAGAGAACACCAAATTACAGGCAGAAAAGGCAGAAAAGAGGGGAGAACTTGAACGTGCAGCAGAATTGAGCTATGGGGTTCTTAATGAACTTAAAAAGGAATTAAAGGAGAATCAAGATAAACTACAAGAAATACAAGAGGGTTCCCCGATGCTTAAAGAAGTTGTTAGCGAGGAGGATATAGCAGAGGTCGTCGCTTCATGGACAGGGATTCCTGTATCTAAGATGTTGGAAAGCGAGAGGGAAAAACTTTTGAAAATGGAAGATCGATTACGGCAAAGAGTTATCGGGCAGGACCAGGCATTAAAGGCGGTATCAAATGCAATAAGGAGGGCAAGGGCGGGAATACAAGATCCAAATCGCCCTATAGGTGTTTTTATTTTCTTAGGGCCCACCGGAGTAGGAAAGACGGAGACCGGTAAGGCACTAGCAGAGTTTTTATTTGACGATGAAGATGCGATGGTAAGAATAGATATGTCCGAATTCATGGAAAAACACAGCGTAGCCCGGCTAATCGGTGCTCCCCCTGGATATGTTGGTTATGAACAAGGGGGTTATTTAACTGAAGCGGTGAGGCGAAGGCCATATTCGGTAATTCTATTAGATGAAATCGAGAAAGCGCACCCTGAAGTATTTAATATTCTATTACAGATAATGGACGATGGTAGGCTTACAGATGGACAAGGAAGAACCGTGAACTTTAAAAACACCGTTCTCATTATGACCAGCAATATCGGGAGTGAATATATTTTAGAAGCCCGCGAACAAGACGAGGAGATTAATGATAATCTGATCTTAAGGACGATGCGAAACTATTTTAAGCCCGAATTTCTCAATCGAGTGGATGATATAATCATTTACAACTTTTTGACTAAGAAACAAATTAAAGAAATCGTGGATATACAGATTCAAAGGCTCAATGAGACGTTAAAAGATCATAAGGTTCGGGTTCAATTAACTGACCAAGCAAAGCAAGTTCTCGCGGATAAAGGATTTGATCCCGACTATGGTGCAAGACCTCTCAAACGTGCAATTCAAAAATATATTCAAAACCCATTATCATTGAAAATTCTTGAGGGGAAATTTATAGAGGGCGACATAATTAAAGTCGATTCAAACCATCAACAGAAATTAGAATTTGAGAAGGTCGGGGAGATCAAGACTTAAACTTCATGCTAAACTCAAAAGCAAACATTTAAATAC
>CAZDJH010000058.1:11634-13527 GCA_964505645.1 uncultured archaeon
AATGAATATAAAAATAGATAAAGATAATTTTTTCTCGATTTGTCCTGAATGTGGGGGGCAAGTGATCTCAATTGAGAATAAGAAAGAGGTAGTTTGTAGGAACTGTGGGCTAGTGATTAGTGAGCGTGGTGTTGATTTTGCCCATAGTGGTAAGCGAGCCTATACCAAGAATGAAAAGAAAAATAGAAAGAGAACTGGTTCACCTATTTCAAGTCTTATTCCCGATATTGAATTAACCACAGTTATCGATAAAAAAAATATTAAAAATCCAGATCTTAAGAGGGCAGCAAAATGGGACACCCGAATGCCCTGGAAAAAGCGCAATTTATTAATTGCGACGACAGAGTTAAAACGAATTAGCAGTAATCTGAATCTCCCTAAACACGTAAAGGAGGAGGCAATTCAACTCTATAAGGAAGCTTTCAAGAAGAAATTACTTCGAGGGCGCTCCATAAATGCAATGGTTGCCGCAGCTTTATATTTTTCATGTCGAAAGAAAAAGATACCTATTACGCTCCAAGAAATATTAGACCAAACTTCCGAAAGCGGAAAAGATGTCAGACGCTCCTATAGAGCATTAATTAAGGAACTAAAACTAAAAGCGCCGAATACAGATCCGAGTTCTCTTATCCCTCGGTATGTTACAAAGCTTCATTTACCTATTGAGATAGAGCGACTCGCAATGAAAGTCGTAAAAAAGTTCTGCAATAATTATCCGATCAGCGGAAAGGATCCAAAGGGGTTGGTCGCAGGGGCGATTTACTTAGTGTGTAAAATCAAAAATATTAACATTACTCAAAAGAAGCTAGCTAACGCCGTGGGGGTAACCGAAGTGACGCTCAGGTCTCGCTATAAGGAAATGAACTTAAGGCTTCGTATTAAGCCTTCTTAATAAGGTCTCTCTTTTTTTTATATATTAAAATATATCTTTTTACCATCTTTTTGTTTTTGATTTTTTTTCCTTTATATAGATCTATTTTTTGGGATGTTAATAAATGTATAACTATATAAAGAAAAGAATATAAAAGAATACTTTTTATTCATAAATCTATTGAAGATATAAGCAATTAGAAAAGATTTCAATAGAATTAAGGAATTGAAAAAATCTTATTTTTCTCGCAAAGCTCCTTTTCCAAACAACCGATTTTTGAGCCTAACCAGGCCCGTGTTTTCATTATATTCGAGTAAATCAATGTTAGAAAGTTCGTGAATTGCTCTCAATACCATCGCTCCAGAAATTCCTGTAGTCATTTTTATCTTTTCCCGAGGCATCTCTTCTGTATCCCCATGGAGGGTGAGTAGGATCTTGAAATGCGGCTGTCCTTGCCAGATCTCCTCCAGAAGTACGTTATAGATTGATAAAAGCGCTTTAATCCTTTCCACATTAAACTCTTGTTCTTCTTGATCCGCAACTATTTTAGATAAATTTTTTAGCTCTTTTTTCAGATTCTTATATTCATCTAATAACTTCAATTGTTCCCCAGTTAAGTCCCCTATTTTTTTCTCTTTTTCTTGTTTTTCTTTTTCTAATTGAGTTTTATCCTCTTCTAATTTAGATTTTTCTTGTTCTAATTTCGTTTTTTGCAACTCCAATTGATTCTTCTCCCTTTCAAGTTGCTGTTTTTCTTGTTCTAATTTTTCCTTATCCCGTTCTAATTGATCCTTTTGACCGCTCAAATGCGCTTTATCTTCCTCTAATTGCTTTAACTCTACTTTAGCCGTTTCCAAGGATGATTTTATATTTCCAATCGCATTAATGGTATTATCTATTACTTTTATGGTATTTTTTTCTTCGCTCATATAATAGCCCACTACTTTTTATTATTTACTATCATTTAAAAATTGAATTTTTTTTTAAGTAAATAAATATGAAAATAAGTGAAATATGTTATT
>CAZDJH010000059.1:0-13526 GCA_964505645.1 uncultured archaeon
AAAGTAATTTCTCATCTGGGATTTAGACATACCACGATGAATTTTAAGCAAGAAACTGGAAAGTGAAAGGACATTTATATCTTGAGGATGCAATATAGCTGCGTTCTTTGCCAATTTGTAATCATCGGTTATTAAATGGACTTTCCGTGCCTTTTTATCTTTTGTAAGGTTTTTACCCAATATGATAAGGGTTAGATCGGGGTCTTGGGCAGGAAACCTTACATTCCTCTTGGCTAAGATGTTCTTGATGCTATCTACATCCTTTCCCCGAACCTCCTTGACTGAAACTACCTTTTTAAAGTTCTCCTTAAAGTTGGAGGGGGCTTTAATTTCCTCAAAAACCACATCCGAAATATAGTACTCGTAATTAAGTTCGGAAGCCACTTTTTCCAGATTCCTCAATATTTTCCGTGCGTTAATAGATAACATGCAAATAAAAAAATTAGCGTCAAATACAAACCTTTCTATAGCCATAAAATTGTTCTCGAATTGTTTTTTAATATTTTTGTAATATTAAAATTACTTATTGTATTAATGTATTTTAAAAAATTTAAAATCTTTTTTAATTCAATATTCAATTGAGATTTCGCCTTTCTTTTTTCTAAATATTAACCTTCATCTGTTGAACTACCACGCCCTAAACTTAAAAAGTGCATTAATCCGCTGGGAGAACTATTAATTAAATAATTAACTACTCATATTAATTATGATACCCATAATCAACGTGATTGGGCATTCTGGGTCTGGAAAAACCTATCTTATACGGGAAGCTATATTCAAGTTGGAGTCCCAATTCAATTACGACGCTGCGGTGTTTAAATATATCCATGAGCATGAGATAGATAAAAAGGGCTCCGATTCATTTCTTTACGGAAAGGCTGGCGCAAGTTATTCCATAACCAAAAATGCCTTTGATGAGACAGTAATTTTTCTTAAAAAAAGGGTTCCGATAAAGGAGTTAATTGATTGGATTCGGAAAGGACCATTTAAGGTTGACATAGTCTTTACAGAGGGATTCCGAGATCTTGATGCCCCTACAATACTATGTCTAACCGATTTAGGTGAATTAGATGAGCAATTAACAAAAAATGTGAAAATGATTTCAGGGCTTATAACTAAAAAGTTTAGTAAAAAAACACTTTCTAAAGAAATCGAAATACCAATTATGGATATTTCAAAAGATTTCGAGTCCTTTTTAAGCCAATTTGATATCGATTAAAGGCTTAAATTCTGCCCACTAAGCGTAATTAGAAGGTTCGGGGAGTAATTAAAATTATTGATATTTAAAACACCAAATTTTTCACTAATTAACGATATCCCACAGACTAGCGAAGGTCTGACAAATACGCTTTATCTCATTTATCTTTTCTTCATCTCTTACGCCCTCTGTAAAAAAATCGCAGAGTTTTTCATAAATCTCAATTTGATTATCAGAGGTATCCAATGATGAGTTTATTTTTGCAATAAAATTATTCATCGGCTCAATTAACTCATCTATACGCCACTCTTCCAAATAAATTTTCGTTGGGGACAGCTGAAAATTATAGGTAATAAAAAATCGGTTCAATTGGTCCCTGCTATAGAAATATTCCTCTGATGCCTTAATATTAAACGCCCTCAATTTTTTTTTGACTTTATCGTTATTCCATGAAATTAGAAAATCAGGCCAGAGATCATCACTAAAGTTCATATCTTGGAATAGTTCCAATTCTAGAACCCTTAATGCGATATTTTTTCCGACATATCTCCCATAAGGGTCGATAAAATTCTTAGATGCCTCGTGCGGGCTCTCTTTAAGAAATAACTTGTCGATTAAAACATAGAGCATCCGACAAATATGGTTCATTACAAAGGAGTAGTCAAAGTCTCCATTTTTATCTGAAAAATCTTCGGAAAGCAAATCCTTTTTTTCTCTTATAATTTGGAAGAATTTCTCATTTAAGCTATTAAAAAACGCGCTAAAGAACTCTTGGTTGAAATCAGAGACTTCTTTTCCGAATATTTTTTGAAAAAACAAGTTAAATTGCTCTTTCTCTGATAATAAAGGAAAAAAATTGGAGATTTGGTTTATATTTATTATCGTTTTGGAATTGATGGTATTTTCATTATTTAGATTATACTCATCAAAAGTTTCCTTGAATTTTGATGGTAAAAAGAGAAGGTTGGCTTCTAACGCTTCTAACCCACTTCCCAGAAAGAATTTGTTATAGAGCAAAAAGAGGTTTACTTGGTTGACTAAAGAAGGAAGATTGTTGGCTAAAAAGGTAGAGGAAGTGGAAGATTTCTGATCAAGGAATTTGAAAATCTCTAATAATTTACCTTTTATCCCGTTAGGATATGAGAAGTTGCTTAGGTATTCTTTTTTAATGATCTCTATCTTATCATATTTGCTATCTTCAACACGGGAGCATATGAAGTTTAAAAAGTCTAATATTGGAGAGATGGTATCTAAAAAAATACATTTTTTATAGAAATAATAGAGTAGGTCTACCAATCTTTTTCTTGTTTCTTGGATATCATATTTAGAGAGGGCAAAATCAAACAGTTCATTTTTTTGCTTTTCTAATTTGTCAAATGTGTTTTTGGGGATGCCTTTAAACTGCTTGAAAAAAAAGTAGAGTGCCATTTTATAATAATAATTGTGAAATTTTTGGCGGTTCTCCTTGATAATTATCAGAAAATTAATATGTGTACGTCCTTTTTTTCTGTACAACTTGGCACCCTCTAACAAAACTTCAAAATCATTATGTATTAATTCTTTTAAAAGGGTGTTTAGAGAAAATACAATGAAATATAAATAGAAAATATAGAGAACGACAGGTTGGTGATTATTTTCAGATTTTTGAATATATTCTTGAAAACCAGCTTCTTCCCCTTGTGACAAGGAATAACTGTACTCTAAGAGAAGTTCACGGGATGACACTTTTTCCTTTGCCTTTAATGTAAGCGCTTCTTCTGCGTGGAGACCAAAAAAATGAGTTATAAAATAAGTAAAAAATTGATTGAAATGGTCATAAAAAAATGTTGTATAGGTTTTCTCAATCACATATTTGCTGTTCCGCTCTTGGAATGTCTTCCATTTTGATTCGACTTCGTTTTTGATTGCTCTGTAGGCTTCACTTTCCGGATCAATTACCTCATAAAAGGATTTGTTTTTCAAATTTAAACTAAAACTATATCCTTTTAGAATCATCTCTAGTTTATGTAATGCCGCTTGTAATTCTTTTTCAGTCAACTTTTTACCAAATAAATCCAAACAAAATTAATTTAATAATTAGAATAATACTTATATAATATAAAAGATGTTTTACTAATTTAATTTTAATTCTATATTTGATTACGGATGGGTAAAAAAAAAAGGATAACCTTACGCGTAAAAATTAGCGATACCCTAATTCAAACCATTGAAAGAGCCGTAACAGAGCCTCGAACTGAGATCATAAATTCTTTGCAAAAAAACATGAAACATGAAGAGTCTGAAATTGCTAAATCCCAACTAAGGCTAATGCTTGATAACATCGAATACGGGAAAGCCCACAAAATCCCTATCTGCCAAGATACGGGGGTATTAAACTTTTTTATCGAACTTGGAAGCGAGTTTCCATTAATCTCAAGCTTTAAGGATATAATAGATAGCGCTGTTTCAAAAGCCACCCGACTAATTCCTTTAAGGCACAATTCCTTCGATCCCCTTACACATGAAAATCCCGAGTCGAATGTCGGACTAAAAGTCCCGCCTATTTATTTAACCATAAAAGATGGCGATGACACTCTAAAGATTACGTGTATGCCAAAGGGCGGAGGTGCGGAAAACATATCCAAACTATTTATGCTAAATCCTGCCAATGGACTGGAACAATTCCAACATAAAGTAATCAAAACCATCAAGGCAGCTGGAGGGATGCCCTGTCCCCCCATCATTTTGGGCATTGGGTTAGGTGGCGATGCTTCCTTCTGTATGAAGCTGGCTAAGGAGGCTCTATTACGTCCCCTTTATGTTCGCCATTCAAGGGAGGATATTGCAAAGCTGGAATTAGAATTGTTGGATGAGGTAAATCGGTTAGATATTGGCCCGATGGGACTGGGCGGAAACACCACGTGTCTAGATGTACACATTGAAGTGGCAATGCGTCATCCTGCTTCATTTCCCGTGGGATTAATTGTTCAGTGTTATTCGCATCGTTGGGCTTCGTTTACAATAAATAAAGACGGAGAGATCATACATGAAGCATGATATTAAGTTGCCCGTGGATAATGACGAATTTGAACTTCTCAATTTAGGTGATATCGTCTTTTTAAGCGGGACTATTATCACTGCTCGAGACCAAGCCCATAAAAGAATTCTTACATTAAGCCAAGATAATAATTTACCCCAATCCTTTAATGCGGTAAGAAACTCTGCGATATATCACTGCGGACCACTTGTGGCAGAACGGGGTGGGGTATATTCCATTATCTCTGGTGGTCCCACCACAAGTCAGAGAATGGATCCCTTGGAAAATGAGGTTGTAGACATATTACATGTCAAATTCATCATTGGGAAGGGGGGTATGAGGAACTTAAATACTGAGGATTGCCGCGTTGCCTATTTAAGTTTTCCAGGAGGATGCGGGGCGATTGTGAACCGAAAAATTAAGGAGATCGAGAGCGTTGTATGGGAGGATTTGGGTTTGTGTGAAGCCGTGTGGTTTTTGAAAATGGAAGATTTTGGACCTCTTATAGTTTCTCAAATCAACGGGGAAAGTTTATATTAAACACTATTTATTCCAAATCTTGATATAATTTTGTTATTTCATCCCTTTCAGAATATTGTAAGGTAGACACTTCACCATCCTTCCCTTTTATCAGTAAACCCTTTTCTTTCTCAATAAATGTGCCAATTTCCATCGCTTCTATATTATTATTCTCCAAATCCTGGATTAAGCTTGGTGCTTCTTGCTTATCTAATGCTATTAGTAGTGAACCCGATGAGATGGTTCCCAGAGGATTTAAATCGAATATATCGCTTAACTTTTGTGCCTCCGGTAAAATATTTATCTGCGCCCCCTCTATTAAGACACCTATTTCAGAAGCTATGGACATTTCCGCAATACCGCAAGATAATCCCCCTTCTGTGGGGTCATGCATAGCTTTAATGGAATAGTTCTTAACCGCGAGCCGTGCTTCCTTATAAACGCTTATTCCTGGGGAGTAAAGGAAGTTCTGGCACCTTTCGATGAATTGAGGGGTAAATCCCTTATTTTCCAATAAATCCCGTTTATCTCGAGCGATAATGGATATCCCCTCTATAAAAATGCCCTTCGTTAAGATTAGTGCATCTCCCGGCTCTGCTCCCGATGATGAAACTAAATTTTCCTTCTTAACCTCGCCAAGAAGAGACCCCACCACTATAGGACGTCTAATATCGCTGGTGACCTCTGTATGACCACCAATAACCGTAATTCCAAATGAATCACACGTATCGTGGATACTTTTGAAAATAGACCGGACCAGTTCCTTGGTAGTATCTTTTTCTGGCAATAGTATCGTGGCTTGAAACCATTTTGGCTCTGCCCCCGTGCATACTACGTCATTCACATTTACATTTACCACATAGAATCCTATCTCCTCCGTAGCAAAGGTTATTGGGTCTGTTTTTACGACTAGGTAATGCTCCCCCGGCGTGTCAATCACTGCTGCATCTTCGCCCACTTTGGAGCCGATAATAACCCTCGGATCGCTGATTTGGAGATCGGACACATAGTCCTTTATTAACGCTTGTAATGCTTCATGGTTCAATTTCCCGACAGAGTAATCACTTAATCGTTCCCTTGGGGTCATATATTTTATACACGATTTAACAAATATTTTAAATGGTTAATAATAATTAATAATAAAAACAATAAATTTTCTTAGGATGATTTTAAAATGAAAATTGTAATTAAAGCATTCTTTCTTGCTCTCGCGGTCTTCGTTGTGATAACTTTTATAACCTCATTAATAGCAGCTTTAATTACGAATAGCTTTGACATAATGGCAATGGAAGATTATTTATTAGGCTCCATAAAGGAGGTGCCACCTTTAGCCATTAACTTAATAATTGTAACCTCCTTCAGCTTATCAAGCCCAAGTGCATTAGGGACATTTATTTATAATATTGGGGCTCTCGCGGCATGCATATCTGCTGCTGTTGTTGCAGGATGGTTTTGCGGCGGCGGAAAGAAGGACTCCTTCTCCAGTTGGTATTTGATTGCCATACTTAGTACAGTAATAATTTATATTGTTAAAATCACAATTAAAAACCAACCTGTCTTAACTGAAATTACAGATACTCTCGTATATGGGTTAGTAAATGGTATATTCTACAGCGCAATTGCGATGCTTGTTAATCCCGAGCATTATTAATCTTCCCTGCATTTAGTATTTTCTTTTTTTTTGTTTTACCTCAGCATGGTTTCAAAAGCCCTCTAAAATGTGTCTTTAACGAAATGACGAGAGAGAGGAGATTATTATCATTTTGTGAAATTAAATCATAAGTAAATATGGTATATTGCTTCCCTCCCCCATCAAACCCACTGCAATGGTGGAAAAATTCGCTTTTTTATCATAGACTCCATTTTTTCATATATTATTTCATTTATAACCATCTTACTCTTATTATCATTGGATTTTGTGGCTCTAATCTCGAAGGAATGAAACTCTAAAAATTTCTTTGAGATTGAAATGAAATAAGGTTCTAAATCTCTATTTAAGATTCCTAATTTTTTGATTAGGAATTAGAATATAATACATTACGGTTTAAGATCGAAGGAAAAGAGACTTCTAGTTCCTAAGGGGGTATTCCCCAAAGAATTAGGATAAATTTCCTAAGTAAATTCAAAACACCCTTATATAGAATCATTTCCAATATACTACATAAATACTTCATAATGATCGCTTTCTTACATTTATAATTTGGGGAAAATCATTTTTGTGAAAAAGTTGTTGAAAAAATAAACCAAAATCTTTAAAAAAATGAATTAAATGTAAAAAAAGACAAATTTTTAATATATCATTTATATTTTTAATCATACTACTTGAAAATAATTAAAGTAATTTAAAATAAATTTAATCGAGGATATTGATAAAAAATGGCACGACCTAGTCCGTTAGACGTATACGGCTTGTTAGATAAGTCAAATTGTGGAGATTGTGGATATGAGACATGCATGGCGTTCGCAACGGATTTATTAGAACGGAAAATTAGATTGCAGGATTGTACTCATTTGATGGAGGACCCGAAACAGAAGAAAAATCTCAAGAAATTGAAAGAAATATTAATGCCTCCCCAGAGACCTGTCCGAATTGGGGTGGGCGATAAGGAGGCGGTAATCGCCGGTGAAGAAATCCTTATGCGCCACCAGCTTACGTATTACAATCAAACCGCTATTTTTGTCCAAGTTGCGGATAATCAAGAGGACTTAGAAGAGCGGGTGAAGTATTTAACCGATTTAACCATTGAAAGAATTGGTGAAGTACTTACAATTCAAGGTATTGCATTGCGGTGCGTTTCGAAGGATGCCGAAGTATTTAAAAACGCGGCAAAAAAGATTGCTGAGATATCGGACTTGCCTATTATGCTCTGCTGCTTGGAACCCGAATTTTTGATTGGTGCTGCCGAGGAAATTAAAGACGAGAAACCAGCATTGTACACGGCGACGAAAGACACTTGGGAGCAAGTAGGCACGTTCGCGGTAAAGAATGAATTGCCTGTCGTAGTATCCACCCCGAACGGTGATTTAGACGAGTTAATGTCTCTTAGTGCGACTCTTCAAAAGCTTGGTTCAACACAGATCATTTTAGACCCCGGCACCTTTTTCGGTTCCGGTGGAACATCAGAGACGTATAATAATATCTCCCAGATAAGGATTTCTGGAATTAAAAACGAGAATGAGAATTCAGGATGGCCTATTATGGGAGTTCCGGCGGCATATTGGACCCAAACAAAAGACTTGAACGAGGAGGAAATCTGGAGGGATAAATTCCAAGAAATTATTATGGGCTCCATTATGATCTCAGGGGCGTCATCGTTAATCGTGGTGAATACCGGACAAGAAAAAGAGGATATCTGGGCCTTACTCGCCTTAATGACGCTAAGACAAGCGATTTATTCAGACCCGCGTATATATCCTGCTGTCGATGAGGGTATCTATGAAGTTGGTGAACCTGGACCAGATTCACCCATATTCGTCACCTCAAACTATCGTCTCACTAAGATCCCCGTAGAAATAGACATCAAAAGTGCTAACTGGGATGCATATTTATTGGTAAGCGACTCTGAAGGTATAGGAATCGAGTCTGCGGTTGCCGGCGGACAGTTCTCCGCAGGTTCGATTGCAGAAACCATTAAAGAAACGGGACTCTTTGATAAAATGAATCATCGTATTGTAATCATTCCGGGTATGGCCGCCCGACTAAGCGGCGCCTTAGAAGACGAAGCAGATTGTTATGTGCTCGTTGGACCCAGAGATAGTTCTGGTATCGGTAGTTTCATGGATAAGAAATGGAAACCAAAAGAATACATGAAACAATACGAAGAACGTGGAGAATAAACAAATCCACTTAATTTTTTACTTTTTTTCTTTTATCTTTATTATTATCTTTTATTATCATCTTAATCAATTCTAGACTTATTTCTGAAACATGATGCAAAACTTCAGTATGGACCCTACTTCCGCTTTTTAAGACGTCTTCCGACGAATGCCCCGTTAAAAGACCTATAAATGGGCATTCTAGCATTTCGGCCAATCCCTTATCGCTTGTGTGGTCTCCTACGATTATATAATTACATTTATCGGGCGGATAGCGACTATAAAACAGTTTCTTGACAAGGGGATCCGTCTTTCTTTTAATTTTTTCGGTTTCACCGATAACAAAATCAAAGAAATGGTAAATGGAGAGGTACTTGAGTAATTTAATCGCCAATTCCTTCTTTTTAGATGTAGATACCCCTAATATAATCCCTTCCCTCTTAAATGTTGTAAGTAAGTCGGGAACCCCCTTATATAATCTAACTTTATAGAGCCCCTCTTTACGGTAATATTCCCTAAAAGAACGAGTTAAGAGATAGGGATCGCAAGTAGAAAGCCTTTTAAACACGTTTTCTAATGGTTCCCCAATGGTCTTTTCTAATATGGCATCTTCAACAGGAAGATCTCCACACGTATTAAACGCATAGTTAAAGGAATTGAGAATCCCCTCCTTGTTATCAATCAAGGTAAAGTCAAGGTCAAAGCTAATAACAATGCGCCCAGACATTTCTAGAGTTTATTGGAATTTATTTTGGAAAATAGGTAAATTAAGTATTGGACATCTATGGAGTTCTTAATCAACCGTTTTATGTGAAAGGGAAAGCATTCAATATTGACCTTCTTTCCGTGCTTAATTCGCTCAATTATAATATCAACCATTGTCTTGTAGCCCCTTACGGTATTTCCTTTCGATTTAATTTCCGATATGATTTCTTGTGCCTTCTCTAATCTTCCTATGAGGATAAGGGAGAGTGCCGCCACAACATAAGAATTAACTATATGGGAATTATTTATTTTACTTAAATTGGCAGCTCTATAATAATATTTGTAGGTGTTTTTAATCATATCTTCCAGGAGGAAATCTTTTGCACCGTCCAATTGCTCATAAAACTTGATACTTTCAAGGATTAAGCTCGCGGCTTTATAAAACTCCTTGCTTTTCAGTCCTTCTCCCGCAATTTTGTTCAATCCCCGAATTATTTGGTTGAATAATCCGTACTTGTTAAATTCAACTTTTCCTTCCATCGCCGATTCGTATGCATTCAAATAGCTTTTCGTTGCCCCGTCACAGTCCTTAATTTTCCAATAATAATCACCGGATTTCATAAAGTTCTTATAGGCTAGCTCGTAATTACTTAACGCTTGGAATATAGTAGCCGCATCGAAATAATTAATTACTGCTTGATTATAATCCTCCACCTTTATGCAATAATTTCCCGCAAGCACGAAACAAGATGCTGATTCCAAAAAGTTCTCTTCTATATCCCTATAGCATAATGCAGCTCCGCGATAATAGCGCGCTATCTTATGGGGCTCCTCTCCTTCCTCCTTTATTTTCTCGGCTAAACTAATGTACGCTCCTGCCTCCTTTTTTGTGTAATAGATATAGGCTCTTTTCTTTTTTAGCGATTTGAAAAGACTTTTTAATATTTGGCAGATTTGAGCAAGTGAAATAGGATCATTTTTCTCGTTAGTTTCATGATACAGGCTTAAAAAGAAATCAATTGCATTAAATAGCACTTCTTTTGCCTTTTTAATCATATTTAATTCCTTATAACAGACCGAAATTTGCCGAAAACTATAGGGAAGATATTCAATAAAATTGTTGTGCTTTGCAAAGTTGATTACATACCTATAGAATTGTATTGCTTTTTCAAATTCTGAAAGTTTGAAATATAACTCGGCAATATTTTGATAATTTTGGGGGAGTTTCCTACTTTCATTTAATTCCTCTAATAACTCTGTTTCCTGCCTAAGAAACTTGATACTCTTTAGGATATATTTTTTTTCTAGTTTATAATCTTCATATTTTACCCGATAAACATCGGCAATTCGCAAGAATAACTCGCTAATTTCATGTAACTTCCCTTGTCGTTTGTATATTCCAATCTGCTTCTTCCATAATGACACGGACTCATCATAGACTTTTAACGCGTGAGAATACTCCAATCCGTCCATATTTTCCAGCATTTCTCCGATCGAATAAAGTAATTCCCCCACCTCAAAGCGATTCTCTTCTTCTGATATATCATACACATATTCAATAGCATTGGATATAGTCTTATCTATCTCTGCCTTTTGTTCAAAAGGGTTTTGTATCTTGCTCGCTTGTTTGATTGATTTCTTAACATTAGAAAGATATTCTGAATAATCCAGAAATTCTTCTTCTCCATGCCGCTGAAACATCCTTATGTAATTTAATTAAGATAAAAATAAAAAGACATTCATAAAATTTAAATGAAATTTTTGTGTAAGAGCAGCTTCCTTACAAAGGAAATTATAGAAATATAAAAGTAAAGAATTAAATAGAAAAAGGAGGAGAGCAAAAAAATAACAAGAAAAAAATAAGACAAAAGAGAAAAAAAAAAAAAAAAAAGAAGTGATATAAAACGAGACAAGTCAGCAAACTTGTTGAGACCGGAATATATGAGACTATAACCCCAGAAGAGACGATGACTGTTGCGGATCTTCTAAAGGAGTTGGAATTGGAGGATCGATATTTTGCGGTCTTAGTAAACGGGAAAAAGGTCGGACCTGAGAAGGAACTCTCGCCGCAAGACGAGATTACAATACTCCCTTACATTGCAGGGGGTTGCTAACCAAATAAAAAACTTTTTTCTTTTTTCTTTTTTTCTTAGTGATTATAGTGATTATAGCACGTTCGGGTTATTTCAACAATTTATTTTTAATTTCATCTATGTTAATCTCATCGAGAAACTCAAGTTCAATAACCTTATCTTGACTTGTTAATCCGGCGACAAATCGCACTTGGGCTGCAGAGATATCCAACTTCGATTTGAGGAGGCTGACCAGTTCTTTATTCGCTTTATTTCGTCTCGCTTTGGCCTTTAGGGAGATCACCAAAAAATCCCCGTCTTGTTCAATTTTCTGGTGGTAGGAATTAGGTTTTACATACAACGTGAGGTGATAGATCCCATCAGATGTGTTTTTAAGAAAGCTCATATTTATTCATTTACTCGACTTTTTGTTGATTATTAATACAATTAAACTAATGCGAAGTCCCAGATAATTGTTTCCATTCCTTTAACATAGATTTGCTCTGAAAAAGTGAAAAGGAAACCAATAAAAATTGGATTATTCAAATAAAAGATTAATCATAACCACATAGATTTTTTACCGATAAGTAAAAAGTATTTATTCCCTTTGGGATTATCTCTAAATAGAATAGATATTTTACAAGATAATGAGGGAAGATGATGGAAGAAAATCTTAAAGAATCTACGAATACTAATGAGAATAGAGTTGTATTAAAAGCGTCCAATTTAATAAAGGACTATGAAATCGGAGAATTCATTGTGAGAGCGGTAGATAAAGTAGATTTGGAGATACGGGAGGGAGAATTTATAGCCATAAAAGGACCGTCTGGGGCGGGAAAGACCACCCTGTTAAACTTATTAGGGGGGTTAGACGGTCCTACGGAGGGAGAAATAGTATCGTTTGGGGTCAAAATTTCTGATTTATCGCAAGAATCGCTTACCGTTTTTCGATTAATGAATTCGGGATTTATCTTTCAAAATTTTAACCTAATTTCAACACTCACAGCAGAGGAGAATGTTATGTTCCCCATGAGCCTTTTAGATATTAACCTAGATGAACAAAGGGCTGTCGCGGTCAAGTTATTGAGAGCGGTAGGGCTCGGAAAAAGGAGGGAACACTTACCATTCCAATTGTCCGCGGGGGAGAAGCAACGGGTGGCAATTGCGAGAGCTGAAGCGAATGATCCCCCCTTAATTTTAGCCGATGAGCCGACGGCAAACTTAGATCAGAAAACCGTCGTGTTAATCCGCGACTTCTTTAAAAAGTTGAAAGAAAAGAACAAAACAATCCTTATTGCAACTCATGATAACTTTTTAATTAATCTAGCTGATAGAATTCTAACCTTTGAAGAAGGGGAGATCACGGGAGTGGAATAGCACCATAAAAATAAAAAATAAAATACCAAAAAAGTAAACGGGGGGATAAATAATTAGTTTTGATTTCGCGCTTAAAGAAGTCTATCGAAATAGGCGTGTTATACTCCCATATATTTTCACAATTTCATTAAGCATCGCTATATCTTTTTTTCTAATACAATTTTTAACTTCACTTAATTTGAGTGTTTTTATTTCACAGCAGCAGAGTTTTATAAATATTTATTTCTTTTCTGGGGCGATTAACGCGATTTATTCTCAGTTTTTTTCAATTATAATTGTTTTAGTATTTATTTTATCATCTGTTATCGTCATTTTCATTTCCTACACGTTCATTAAAAATAAAGGAGGGGATATCTCGGTGATGAAGGCGATGGGTACTTTGCCGCAAAAACTTTATAAGTTCTATTTAACTGAAGCATTTCTGATTTATCTCTTTGGGTTTATTACAGGTTTGCTATTTGGGCTTCTTGCATATATGATTTTCATAGGAGTAATGGAGTTTTGGGCTATTTATTTTACATTCCAATTTAATGGACTCCTTACCGCCCTTCTCTTCTTAATAACATTGATTAGTTGTTTGGTTTCTGCAGGTTTGATCTTAAGGAAAATAGGAACTCAAAACCTCATGAAATCTTTTTCAAAAGATATCCCACCTACATATACTCCAAAAAAATTAACCTTAATCCCAAAGTGGCTCTCTTCTTTAGGAAAAAACATCAAACACTCTGTTTTAAACTCGATGAGAGAAAAAGGAAGGTTTAATCGATTTTTTATAATATTTTTTATTCTTTCCCTGTTAATGCTCACAATAAGTTTGGGAGCT
>CAZDJH010000060.1:0-13437 GCA_964505645.1 uncultured archaeon
CAACCAGATCATAAAAACACAATCAGTCAACATTTTTTTATTACCATAGAGGATCAAATATTTTATGTCTCATCCCCCTCTATAGATGATGAGGGAAATATTTATATAGGAACGGGACATAAACAGAGGTGGCAGCCAGAAGGAAACGAGTGGTCAGAACATTATTACCTATATTCCTTTTATCCCAATAATACTAAAAGATGGGAATTCAAGACCAATAATTCAGAGATGATAAAGAGCGACCCCGCGCTTCATCCCGATGGGTTAGTTATGTTTATCGCCGAGAGCATGAGCATGATCAATACTAATGGGTTCCCAATTCCTAATGCAACCTATAACAAAATTTATGCTGTAAATATGGATGATGGGACACTCAATTGGTCCTCTACTCACTTAGTTGATGATATAAACGACGGCGCATGGGGTTCAAATGGTCTAAATCTTGCGATAGATAGAAATGGGTATATATATGTTCAGAGTCAGCATAATATTAGTTCTTTTTACGCCAATGGCACACTTCGGTGGACTGATTCACAAAGCCTAAATTATGCTGGATCTCCGTCAATTTTCGAAGATACCGTATATTTTCCTTCTGGAGATACCAATAATATCTATATTTATGCATATGATACAAACGGGACATTTAAATGGGTGTATAAAGAAACGGAAAATGGAGCAAATAATCGCTTTAATATGATTTCTCTGGATGATTCGGGAAAGATATATGCAGGAACAGATAACGAAACTTTTTATGTAATTAATCCCGATGGAAGCTTAAACTGGACTTATACAATTCTCACATCTAACGCAAAAGTCCGTGGAAATGTTGCAATAGATACTGATGGAACAATCTATCTCGGAACGAAAAATGATCAAAATTCAGAATTCTATGCTCTTAATTCAGATGGAACAATAAAATGGAAATATCAGGGTGATTTACAGGATGTTTATTCTTCACCTACAATAACAGACGACGGTTCAGTTTTTTTTGCATCTGAAGATCACTACGTATATCGGCTTAATAAAGCAACTGGCGCTTTAAAAAGTAAGTATAAGTTACAAGACGATGTTGTGTGGTGTTCAAGTACTTTTGACGATGATGGAACCCTTTATATTGGTGATATGCGGGGATATTTTTATGCAATTGAAGTTGGGGATGCTAGATTGGCAGATGGGCCTTGGCCTTGTCTGGGAGGGAGTTTTAATAGGTCTAGATGTATTTCCTGAAATCATTTTAGTTGATACATTTCATAATTTCTCTTTTTTTTCATTTCCATCTTATTAATATTTAACTTATCTATTTATATATTTAAATTAATTTGATTTAACTTAGTGAAACAAAATGCAAACTTATTTAAATGCAAAGGATGTGGGATTTCCCGTTTTGGAAGGGGGGGAAAACATATTTATCCCATTAAAGCAAACAAAACTTACGGGAAATATTTCTATTCCATTCGCGGACTTATCGTTAGAGCAAAAATTCCAATTTAGTTCTGAAGAATATAAAAAAACAATTGAAGCTGTATATCGATTCCCTGTTGCTGGGAATGCTACGGTGAAAGATGTTTATGTTAAATTTGGGGATGTAGAAATAAAAACTGAATTAAAAAAGCGAAAGAAAGCTGAGGAGGATTATGAAGAAGCTAAAGAAAAAGGAAAGCAAGCCGCATTGGTAAGCCGCGAGGCACCCAATGTGTTTACCCTTCGTGTTACGGGAATCCACCCAGATGAGATTGTTGAAGTTAGAACGCACTACGTACAGATCCTTCGACCAATTGATGAAGGTTTTGAATTCCGGATTCCATTAACTACGGCTCCCCGTTATGTAAGGGATGATGAACTTTCCTCCCGACATTCGAAGGGAGAACCACTTTCTTTGATGATTGATCCCCAACATCGTTTTTCAATGCGAGTTACTATAAATGGTGCCTCAGAAATAGTATCTAAAACCCACGATGTAGACATAAAAGATAATATTGCTAAAATTTCAGAGGTGGTTCCAAACAAGGACTTGGTTCTTGAATTGAAAGTTGCAAAGAAAGAACATCCTTCCCTCAGATTAATCACATACGAAGACCCCCCATTTATCTATTTTGGAGTACTAGCTTCTCCTCCAAGCGCAACCAAAAAGGTAAGGAGCCTATCATTTGTAGAGGAAATTGACCATTCTGGCTCTATGCAAGGTCCAAAATGGGAAATTAGCGATTTCATCGCGAAAATGACCTATTCCGAAGTAAAAAATATAAGTTCAGAGGTTTATATTTGTGCTTTCGACACTAATACATGGTGGATAAAGGTTAAAGATCAGAAAAGTTTAGAAAAGTTTCTTGAAAAGAAATATGGCGGGGGCGGAACTCATCTTGGCGCGGCAATTGAAGAAGGCATTCATAAACATACCAATGAAGATATTGCATACAATGTTATTATTACAGATGCTCAAGTGTCTGATTATGGACGGCTTTTTCGCTTGGCTGATTTAATAAGAGAAATAAAACAGAGAATGATCGTAATATGTGTAGATTCCGCACCTAATAGCTATATTCCCATTGAAATGGCTCGGCGAGCGGGCGGACTGTGTTTTTTCCTAAGCAGTGGGGCCAAAGGAGATATGATCAACGCAGTGGAACACATTTCACGCTATTGGAAAGAACCATTGGGTCATGTAGAAGTAAAAGTTTCAGGGGAGAATCTTACAATCGAACATTCTCAAGGGCTTCATAAAAATCAGAAACTTGAATTAGGAGATCTTACAAAATCTATGGCAAGATGGGGCGTGGGTCGAGTAAAAGGAAAAGTCAAATCGTTTGATCTTTTTGTTGATGGAGAGAAGGTGGATGAAATTTCGCTAGAGGAGGGAGAAGAACAGAAAGTTATCAAGGATGTGTTCGGAATCCATAGAGTTAATTACTTGGAGTGTTTAATAAATGCTCGATATACCCCAGAAGACTTGAGTGAATTACTTGCCTCGATTGGATACGCTACAAAACTCGAAGGAGGAGAACGTATTTATGAGGAAAATAAATTGAAATTAACTCGTGAAAATTTAGACTCTCTGCTTGCACAAACCGCTTTAGAATTCGGATTAGCCAGTAAAGAAACTTCCTTTGTAGCGATTACTGAAAAGGAAGGGAAAATCGAAGAGACGCTCATTGTACCCAATGCCCTTCCAGAAGGTTGGGTAGCACGTTCTATGCCTGCACCCTCATTAGCCGCGCCAAGCGCACCCCCTAGTGGTGCAAGACGCTTCTTGAAGTCTGCTTCTTTTTCATCATTTAAAAGAAAAGAAACTGAAATAAAACGCAGTAATATTATGAGGGATAGTTTGGGAGGTGGGGGAGGTATACCAAAAGGACCCCCAAAACCCAAGGCAATCTTCGAAGGAAAAACAAAGAATGGCGTTTTTTTCCAATCCAAGGAAGTGGTCAAACTTAGCTCCATTGAGGTTATCGGGAATGTTCCTAAAGGGAGTAAGATTTATATATATCTAAAAAATGATTCTACCCCTATAGCCACCATTAATTTAGAGCGAGTTAAAATGCTTGGTACACGACCCTTAAATATCCATGGTATTGTCAGAATAGAAAGCAATGTAGAAGGTGTACAAGTAAAAATAGTTTAGTAAATAAATCCATTTAGATTTTTTACTATTTTTTATTCTTTTTTCTAATGAAAATCAGAGATGATTCATGTAGATTTAAAATTTTTAGTTATTTATTAAGACAAATCTAGAATTAATAGTAATGATCGAATTAAGTGAAATTATTGAGTATAAAGAGTTAATCTCGGACATTCCCGTTAATAAAATAAAGATATTAGAGGAATTGGTTTCCAAAGCAAAACTGAATAATTTAAATAAAAACAAACATAACCGAATTACGCTTCCTCATCTGATTAACTTGCTTGTTAGACAAGAGGAATATTCCAATGAGCATAATGAACTCTTAGCAATATTACAAAAGAAAATGAGAGACTTTGATAAAAAAGGTTCGAATCTATACATACAGTTTTCTTAATCAATGCTCATCATGGTTTTCAATAGGATTGGTTTCGTTTTCTGATCTTCTTAAGATCTTAGTTATTAATTTATTCCAATCTACATAGATCAATAAAAAGAAAAATATGATGGTCGCAGCCCAGATAATAGAGCTTCTAATAATCTCTAGCGGGTCAGTTGGCGGAACCACACCGGTTTGCGCGGCTTCTAGATTAATCCCAAACAAACTGAACAGAAAATCCCCTAAAACCGTACCCGCGAACCAAATAGGAAGGGCGCTGCATAAAAAGCAAAGGATAAACTTACCTATGAAGCAATAAAAAATCGTGACCCAAAGACTATAACCTACCATTCCCAAAACAATTAGGAATGCATCATCTGGAAGGGGAGTTGCTGCAAAAACGAATATAAGGATTGGCGCCCATCCTTTTTCCACATAAGTTTTCATTCTATTGATTCTTTCGCTATCCTTTAACATTCCTTGCGAACCTTTACCAATCAACCATGAGACAATCTCTCCAATAGTTGCACCTAATCCACCAGTAAGCCCCAATATTATGGGATTAACTCCTGGAAAATCGATGACAGCAGATACCACAATTAAAGCAACTACGTATGGAACGGGGAAAAATATGGTAAAGTTTCCGAAGATACTTATGAGGAAAACGCCAATATATATTCCTAAATCTCCAAAAGTCTCATAAAACCATAATACCACATTTGCCAGCCATTGCCCAAAGTTTATATTTAATAGACTAAGCATTAAAAAAAGTAAGATTATACTTGTGATTGCAATAATTCCGACATAAGAGCGTAATGTATTTTTAATTTTATTTGCTTTCATAGATGTTTATAATATATGCAGGGTTTTAAATAGACATAATAATATTAACGATTAATCCTATTAATTTCCTTTTTTTTTGAGATAAATTGAGCATTTTGCATAAAAATCATTACACCTTCTAGCATTTGCAGCCTTATCACAATCTTGAGAATAGGGACACTTGATATCGCTTTTATCGAGCGTTATCTTAACACGGTGGAGGCGTTTTTCTATTTCATTTCTCATTATTTCTATATTATTTCTATATTATTTTAATTTTTATAGTTAAATAAGGATTTCTAAGAAGTAATTATTTTCATTTTTTAGTACTGATCACAGATTTAATCAATAATATTATTCTTTCTCAATATGTTTGCTTCTATAAGGAATGTCTGTTCATTTTTATCGCGAGTAAAATCAGAATAGATTTTTGACTTTGGAATCAGAACTTCTTTATTATTTGAAAATTTTATTAGAACATTTTCTCCTTCCTCCCTTATAAAAATGCCTTTCACATTTTGGGAAAATAATCTTTTTAACTCATCCATAAGTATCTTTCGTGTGGATTGTTTACGGACAGGAGGTTTATCCTCCCTCTGAGGGTGGCTAAGGTCTGGAGGTTTTTTCAAATCTTTTACTTTTTCTGATTCCTCTGGTTTTTTAACTTTCTTAACGGCTTCTTGCTTTTCTTTCTGCGCTTCTATTTGAGTCTCTAAATCAGAAACTTTATCATTCAACGAGTTAATATCCCCTTCTATAAAATCAATACGCTTATTTATTTCAATCAAATTTTTGTCAAATATATCTGGAATACTTAAGGTAAGATGCATGATTTTTTCTACAATTTCGCCGAATTTCTTAATTTTCTCTTCGATTGGCTGTCCTCTGGCCTTTTCCAAGAATTTATAAAATTCTTCCGCCATATTAAATATATTTAATTTTGTCACTAATAAATTAATTCTTATTATTATATCTATATTGAAAATAGAAAAAGTTGAATTAGCAGTAAGAATGAGTAAATATTATCAAAGGTATTAAAAAAGAAACGGAATGGAAAAAGTAAATCAATAACTTTTTGCGAGATAGACCGTACACTCGGCGGGTTTTCCACAGATAATACAGGTTGCAAATTCGTGCTTTTCTTCATCCACTCGCCTCCCCCGTATTTCTGCCCCAATTTCCTTCTCAACAACCTCAGCACATCTATATCCTTTCATATCTATGGAGCAAAACCCACAACACACTATCTTTCCGTTTTGTATTGCTTCTTTTGCAGAATCGCGCTCATAGCATTCTTCTATTTCGCTTTCAAAATCGAGAAATGCCCTTTTCCATAATTTTGGGGTGTATGTGGAAGATAATTCATGTAATTTATCTATAAGGTTTTCTTCTTTTACAAAAAACTTTTTTCCATCAAATCGACGTACGATAACGACTTGTTCCTTTTCAATATCACGCGGTCCAACCTCAATTCTAAAAGGAACCCCTTTCATCTCCCAAAGATAGTATTTTTCTCCTGGAGAATCATCAGAGTCGTCTAGCCTTACGAGATATTTATCATTTATTGTGTTTAAAACTTCATTTGCTTTATCTAATACCATTTTTTCCTTATTCTTGAAAATAATTGGCACAATAACCACTTGGACTGGTGCCAAATCAAATGGTAATATAAGTCCTTTGTCGTCTCCGAGATAGGCAATCATTGCGCCATATATTCTGCTTATTGCTGGACCATAGCATGTTTGATACCCGTACTTTTCTTCGCCCTCCTCATCTATATAAGATACATCAAACGGCTTGGAAAAGTTTTGCCCAAGTAAATGTGTGGATGGTAATTGAAGTACTTTCCCAGAACCCATTAGGGCATCAGCGGCAAATGTTTTTTCGGCCCCTCCAAACTTATCCCATTGGGGTCTTTCAAAAAATATCACAGGGATACAGAACTCATCTTGTAGCATTTGATACGTCATTTCCATATCTTCTTTTACTTGTGCTTCGGCTTCTTCTTTTGTCGCAAATACATTATGGGCCTCAATCCAATGGAATTCTCTACCACGAAAGAAGGGGCGTGTCATTTTTCCCTCATATCGAAATACTTGGCATGATTGGTAGCGTTTAAAGGGTAGATCCCGATAACTTCGAATCCAATAGCTATACATTGGATAAAGGGCAGTTTCACTGGTTGGGCGCAGCGCTAACCTCTCAGAAAGTGCCTCCCCCTCACTTCCCACTTGGCTAACCCAAAAAACCTCGGGGGCAAATCCTTCAACATGATCTGCCTCCTTTTCGAAATTACTTTCGGGGATCACCGTAGGCATTACTAAGGGAAGGTGTCCATTCTTTTCAAGTAAAGCTTCGTATTTTCTATACATTTTCTTAATCGTAAGCGTTGCCCAAGGGCGGTAAACTACAAAGCCTTTCACATTATACCTAATATCCGCTAAATCTGCCTTATATAATATCTCTGAATACCATTCAGAAAAGTCTTCGCTTTTTTTAACTGTTATTCCTGTTTCATGTACATTATCCTTATTCATATTACCCATCGCTATCAAAATTGATAATTAAAATAAAATTAAATACTTTCTTGATTTCGCCCATGCTGTCCCAAAAGAATATCTTAATGGATTTCAAATTCTGAAAACCTAAAAAAGGAGTTTATATTATACATGATCATCATTTCATAAATTATAATAGTTGATTTTATTTTTCCTAAAGAAGTGTCTTTCAATTTGAACCTTGAAAAAACCCAAAAGTACTTATTACTCGGGTTGATTGGCGTATCATTGACGTTAGGGTCTTTAATCATAATTTATTTCGGCGATTTGGCGTTACTAAACACGCAAACAATAGTATTTCGAGATAATGAAGATATTCTTATTGGCAAGTATCATCCAGGATCGAAGGACGCGGGAATTATACTTCTGGAAGGGTTTAATAGTGACCAAACTGCCATGAAGTCTATTAACTCCGAATTCAGCGCTTTAGGTTTTCATACCTTTTCTTTTGATTTTTCCGGACACGGACGTTCCGGGGGGTCGATTAGATTTGATAATGCTGCTACGGATCGTTTTGCAAACCAAGTTTTAATCGCAAAAGAGAAGTTTAAATCATTATCTGGACTAAATGACTCACAAATTATACTGCTGGGTCATAGTATGGGTGCTCGAATGGCGTTGCAATCTGCCATTATGGACCCTTATAATGTTTCTGGATTGATTTTAATAGGCTGTCAAGTTAATTTGATCCCTAATGTACAAGCAGGATTTTTCACAGGAGTCTCTGATTTAGAATTGGATTGGGTTAACAATTTATCTGATAATAATCCCCCTGTGGACATTTTATTGTTGTCGGGTTCCTTAGACGATATACTTACGCCCACCGCAGCAAATGCTTTATATACAAAGCTTGGCGGCGAAAGTTCAATATATAAAAGAGCAATGGAAATATATCCCTTGACGTTTCATAATTATGAAATTTATTCACCATTCTTAATTAGCAAATCTCTCAATTGGACACTGGAAAGTCTCGGGTTAGAATCAAATCCACAGTATTTCACTTTTCAAAGCCTTCTCAGAAAAGTATTTTGGGTAACCGCTTTAATTGGCATTTTTCTTATACCGATTTATGGTGTAAGATATTTAAAGACGACAAAAATTCAATTAGAAAAGGACGTAAAGATGGAAAGTGAGAATATGAAAGATACTTCAGAATTAAAAATAGTAGATATAAGAAAGTTTTTCATTTATAAACTCGTACTCTGGTTAGGGGCGATTCCTATAGCTTTTGCCCTTTTATCTCTATTCTTCTTTATCCCTATTGGGATTCCCATTTTTAGTCTTATCTATATTGGATTTATTGGTAGCTATGGAATTTTAATGTTTTTTATATATGAAAGAAAACAAATGCCCGGAACAAGAGGCAAAATGGGGATTAAGTTTACATTTCAAAAAGATATGATAAATTCAGATATATTAATTTCAATTGGGATTTCTTTAGGTTTTGTTTCATTAGGCGGGTTGTTTTTCAATTCCGGAATTAACTTTGTATTTCCTTTGAATTATAAATTAATTTGGTTGCTAATTTTTACCATATTAACGATTCCTGGATTTTTTATTGGAAATAGAGAGGCAGAATTATTGAAATCTTCTGGGTTCACAGATTTTAAGCATATTGCAGTATTATGGCTTATAGGTTTAGTTCCATTTTTCATTTTATCGATCTTTTTTGCAATCCTCGGATCGGTTTCCGGAATGATAGGTTCGATTCATGGTATTATTATTCTTATTTTTGCCATCGTTTCAGGAAATTTTATTTCAAAGGTAAGTGGTGAAGCAATCATTGCCTCAATATATCAATCTTTCTTACTTCAGTTTCTTGTCCTAACTCAGTGCGCCCTATTCGCCATATTCTAAGACTATTGTGAATACGGGCGATCTTTCAAGTTGAAAACATTCCTATTTTTTAAACCGCGAACCCTCCAGCCTAAATTCCCCATACTCCTATAAATCCATTCAGGAATCAAATCTTTAGAAATCTGGTTTATCACTTCCGTTGGAACATTTTCTTCATTGATTATTGCTTCAGCCGCAGCATCTAACCCCTTTCGTAGTTCCTGAACCATCCTTCCCATACCTTTTAAATCTTTTCCATGAATCATCTCTCCGCCGCCTTTTTTTATACCCCCCCTCCATTGAAAATTCATTTCATCGGAAAAATTATGACAGATTTCCAATGCTAAACTGTTATGGATCGCCTCGGGAAATCCACAGTTGCAGATTGCAAGAAACTTCATCTTCTCTCGGCTCTTAATCGAATTCCTCCTTTTATATAAAAGTTCTAGTGCCCTTATAACGAGTGAAGGCAATTGATCAACGTAAAGCGGGAAGGAGAGAATGATTAAGTCGGCTTTATTAACCATTGCGAGTAGATCCTTTTGCTTTTCTTTTCTCATCATTAATCGATATATAAAGCCTATCTCAATTGAGAAACCCTTTTCTCTTAACTTTTCACATAAATATTCCCCAAGTGAAAGCGAAGTGCTATTTTTTTGCCTCGGACTGCCTATAAGAAGTAGCCCCTTCCTCTGTTTAGTCATTATAGCTTATAACCTCCTCTAAGGCTTCTTCAAAGTCTTTTTTAAATTCTGAAATAGGTTGATCGGTCATATAAATTAAAGTTTTCTGAATAGATGCTTCCATATTTAGTGTATTCCGGTATACAAGTTTCCGAAAGGTCTCTTCGGCTTTTTTATTTCGGATAACTTTATATCCCACAGTGATTAGGGAATATCTTTTAAGATAGCGTTGTTTATGGTGAGTTTCTCCTTCATAGGTTCTGAAAAATGGTAATACTAACGGAATTGTTCTATCGATTGCCTTTTTTAATTCTGAAGAATATCCCCCAAAAATAATGGGTGTTAAATAAATCACTAACTCACTCTCCATGATTTTCTCTAAGATTATTCTACCAAAATCATCAATCTTACAAATTCCCGGGGTATCAACCCAACAATCAAAACAGCCTTGACAAGGGGCAATCTTTTTCTCCTTTAACAATATATGATTAATAGTGAAGGGAACTTGCTCCAATAGGTCTAATATCTCCTCTTCGAGGGGTTTTATTGCAGGGTTTTCACCCAGCAGCGACCCGTTCAAAATTAACGCTTCCATTTTTTCTCGTTTATTACCTTTTATCTGATTGTTTTATATTAAGAAAAAAATAGATCTTTACTAAAAATATATCGCATGGTCCAATAATTGTTAAAGAGCATAGTTGTTTTAAAGCGAGATTTAATGCCTATTTCTCATCCAATAATTTAACATTAATGATTAATTCCGAGTCTGAGGTGAGAACGACCTTGTATTTTTTAGAAATTAAAAAATTTTGGATTGCCATTCCAATCTCTTTTCTATTTTTTGCCCCATTTTTTTCTTTGTAAGTAATTATGGTTTTCGCATCATCCATTTTATCTATATGGTTCTGCTCCGGTGGCTTAAAAGAAATGCTATCCGCACCATTCAATTCCGCAATCTTCTTTATTTCCTCTTCTAAGGTTCCTATTGTAAAGTATTCTCGATTATTTAATTCCAATTTAGACGCTAATATTTTCTCTAGATTCTCTCTAGATTTCTTATCATAAAAATTCGTGAGCTCTTGGGATACTATCCTTCGATATTTGTTATCTATTAAAGTGTTCTTATCATTTATAAAGTCTATAATCGATTCATAATATTGGTCATCTAACTGCCTAAAACCCTCGGCATTTCTTAAAAAATCAGTAAATTTATCCAACAAATCATAATAAAATTTCATAATGGTTTTAATTTCCAGCTTTTCATCTAATTCCTTTATTTCAGGATAATACTTACCGAGGATTAAGTTAACATTTTGATTGACTTTAGCCAGTTCTTCAGAAATTGGATCAACTTTATTTACCGATTTACATTGAATTAACTTTAATAATTTTTGATCCGATTTTTTCAAATCATCAAATGTTTCGAAGATCTTTTTATAATACTTCTTCTCAATATAACTCATTGATCTAATAATAAAACTCTTGGTTTTTAATCTTATTTATTTTCTGATTTAGACTAAAAAATTGGATAGAGATTTAAATTACTCTATTAAAAATGAAAAACAAAAGCTATTAATACAATTATAGAAAACGGTTTAAAGCAGATAATAAAGTATTGTAAGTCTAATGTATTATGGCTATTGCATTCTCTAACTTAGCGAATTTTAAAGGATCTTGCTTATATAATATGGATACTTATATATTATACCTTGGATTGAAGAGTTAAAGTTTAACCAATTTTAGTTATTATCAGTTAATATTAAATTATTTGAAAATATTTTTTTTATTATGGATGATAAGAACACTCGAGATTTAATTGATGAGATCGACAAACAGGAAAAGGAAGAACTTGACATTAAAGAGTTAAAATCTACTTTAAAGGCACAAAAAGAACGGATAAATGAATTAGAATCTCAGTTTGACGAAACAATCCCATTAGAGCAAACCATCGAGGTTCAAAAGGAAAAATTAAACCAAAAAGAAGGTGAAATACACTTTCTTGAAGATAAAATAAAAAAGCTAAATATAAAGGTTGAAGAACTTTCCAATAATACAGCCTCAGATTCTCAAGACCATATAGGGAAATTAAAAGAGAGCAAGGAAGAACTTGAAGAGACCATCAAATCCCTTAATTATGAAATCGAAGAACTTAATGACGAAAATGAAGCATTAAGATCTAAATTCCAAGAAGTAGAGAGTGATAGCAAAGAGAGCGATCAGTTGGAGAGCAAATTAGAAAATTTACAAGAAAGAGTTGATGATTTGAAAATGGAAAAAGAAGATAAGTTAAAATTACTTGAAAAATACAAGAAAAAAGTAGAAAAATTAAAAGAGGAACGAGAAGCAAAAGAACAGCAGATCGAGGCATCTAATAAAGAAATCGAAGAGTTAAATGAAACCATTAACCACCTACAAAATCAAGTTAACAGCATAAGTAATTATCGGGAGCAAATCAGCTATAACAAATTAAAACTAAACCGTTATCAAAGAGAAAATGAGGAATTAAAAGAAAAAATTGCGGAACTTTCCAGCAAGGTTGAATCAGCCGAAAAGATGGAAGTAGAGGAGGGCGAACTGGAGGGCGAACCTATAACAGAGCCAGAGTTGCCAGCCTTAGAAAATGAGGTCGAAAAGCGGGTGGAAGAAGGTGTAGACCAATCGGAAATAGAAGAAATTCCAGAGCAAGAGGTTGATAGCCCCACTATCAAAGAACAGTTGGAAGAGAGTATGGAACAACAAAGCCCTAGAGCGGACCAACAAAAAGTGATCGAAGTTGATGACAGCACGGAATTCCGTAGGGTGTGTCCGATCTGTGGAAATAGAAAGTTTATCAGGGAAATGACGGATAAAACAAAAATTATATCAATTTATCCAAGAATGTATGGGAAAAAGTTTAAATGCGGTGAATGTGGGGCAGAATGGCGTTAATGAAGTAAAAGGAATAACATATTTACGCTCTTTGCTCTCTTATAATAGGATCCAAACTTCGGAGCTATACACGATTAGTTTTTGATATATCTTATTCTCAATATTATATATCTCCTAATTTGTAATATAATTTTAAATCTCAAAAGGTTCTTTTATTGATTAATAAGTTGGCAGTTGGCGTATATCTATAACTTAACTTAAAAAAGAAAAAAAATAAATTACCGTATTGGGATAAAAAGAATAAAATTAGAGCTTTTTCTTGATTTGTTTGACCCTACTTCTGAGGGTGACTTCTGTAATTTTAGCAATACCGCTAATCTCCGCTTGCGTCTTTCGGTGTGGCGTGGAACGTGCCGCCATATAAATCACACTTGCGGCGATTCCTTTGGGGTCTTTGCCCGCTCGAAATAACCCGTTTTTGGACGCTTGAATGAGCATGCGGATTGCTGTTTTTTGGATCTCAATGGGAATAGCCAAATCAGCCGAGAACCGAAATACTAACTCTTCCGCCTTTATTGGCCGATATTTTAAACCCAAGAGGGGTAATACCTCTCGTACGATCATACCTAGTGATTTATGGACAGTTCTTCGGGGTGTCATGGATGTTTCGCACAC
>CAZDJH010000061.1:0-8580 GCA_964505645.1 uncultured archaeon
AAAATCCAATAAAAATTGTACCTGTTAGAAAAAATCATAAAAATACTCGGTACTGCTAGGGTTTAGCTTGATTGATGCATCTCTTATTGTATTTATGGGTTTTATCATTAATTTAATAATGGCTTATCCGTTAGGAATATATATTGATAAGATCGGGCGACGGACGATTACTATCATATGTGTTATCGGAGACGGGCTTTCGCTCTTCTTATTTGTTATTAGTCATGAATTTCTAATATTGCTTATTGCGGCAGTCCTTATGCAATTCTTTATGACGGGTTGGAATGTCGGAGCGAATGCGTGGATGAGAGATCTGTTCCCTAAGAGTCAAACCGCAGAGTTCAGCGGTTATTATACCTTATTTGCCGCGACCCTCCCAATGGTAATCGGGTCCCCTATAGGCGCGGTGCTATCTAGTTTATCTGGCGAAACAACTTTAATTGATGGGCTTCCGGGATATGTTCCCACTCCTTGGATATTTGTGGTCGCGGCAATTATAATGATCCCGGCGATTATTCCGCTCTTTTTTGCAAAAGAATCTAAACCTAAATTATAATGGAATAAACCACTCGCCCCAAGTATCTCAAAAAGAAAATTGGAATATTAGAGTACATATTTCTTCCCTTTTACAATATCCGTAATTGCATTTGGATATGTGAAAAATTCAGGGTTTTCAGTATGCACAGGAAAAATATGTTTTGGGTTGATTGCTTGAATCATATCCCTCAAGTCTTTTCTGGAGGCGTGTCCGGAAGCATGATAGTCCTCCATCTCGTATTGCAACCCAAAGGTCTCGATCCAGTTTAAAAGCACTTTTTCCTCGAGCTCTCCTCTCTCATCAAAAGGCTCCGTTTTAAGATTAAAGTAATAACTCCCTTCTGGAGGCTGGAGATCGATCAATTCGTTAAGATCATAGAAATTAAGATGTAAAATATATTCGTTCGGGTGAAGATTAATCTCATAAGCCGTTATCAAAATATCTTCTCCATAGATGGTAGAATATAATTCAATTTTTTCATCATGCGACCAGTTCACGTCATAGGAAATATGATATTTTGTCCTTTTATAGTCATCTTTGGAATAGATCATACCATCTTTCCGAGGCAAGTAAATCTTAAGATCTTCATTTCCTAGAATGCCCTTTATATTTAGAGGAGTAAAATACTGAAGGCTATGGAGCGTATATGCTAATTTCGGTTGGATTAGCAAGATTCTCCCCAGCCTTTTTGAAGCCTTATATAAGGTCTTAAACCGAGTCACAGATTTCCAAGGAAATGATGCTATTATCATCTTTTTGGAAAGGTCACTATCGCCTTTGAGTAGATTAATCATATTTAAATACACATCATTCTCACTCATCTCATTATTATCATCTATTCTTGTTCCCTCGGTGATTAAAGCATCCGGATTAGGCGCGATATTTTCCAGAAATTGCTTAGAAATCCTTTTTCCATATTTATCCCCATGAAAGCGTAAATCTCCGGTATATATAACAGACTTTCCTTCCTCAGTGAGGATCTCAAATGCCATCGCCCCCAGAACCGAATGGTCCACGGGATGAGCCCTTATTTTATAAGTCCCTTCATTTTCGGGAATTTCAATTTGTTCTCCCGGCCGAATAACATTGATAGTTCTCTCATCATAACATTTTTTCTTACGCGGTTCGCCCGGAAAATAGCCCCTATTACCCATTATATCCTTTTCATTATGACTATATTGGAGGAAATCATAATATGAGAGGTCACAGATAATTTCCAAGTATTTTTTTGTAATTTCAGAACAGTAAATGGGGATAGCAGGAGCCATGAAAAGGATGTTTCTCGCATGATCCAGATGGCAGTGAGATAGAAAAAGCGCCTCGATGTATGCGGTGTCATACTCTTTAATATAATCTTCATAGCTCGTTAAATCGGTTTGAAATAAATAATGGCTTCTGGGGTCCATATCAGTCCGATATATGTCATTGATTTTGCCCTTCCCATAAACACCGGGGATTTTTGGGACCAGTCCCAGTTCTAAGTAATCCCTCAGGTCGTTATTTGTTCTGGGATTGAGAAAATCTTTATAATATCTTCCCTCCTTAGAAAAGCACATTCCGTTATCGAACATGAGTCTGGTACCGTTTTCCTCCAATATCACACAGTTTCCGCCAATAGTGGAGACTCCTCCATAAAAGGTTAATGATGCCATTTTATTTTATCCTCTTTAACATTCTAGATAATGAACTACTTCTTTAATAAATGGTGGACTTAACAAGTTTATTTTTCTTAAGAAATATTTTTTTAACGAATAAAAGGTTTCCTATAATCAGATGAGTGCGTGGATAAGTGCGTGGGTGCCACCTTGGTTGAGTTTTTTAATAGTTATAGGTTTAATCTTACTATTCTCAAAATACGAACTAAGCGTAGTTTTATTGATTGGGGGGCTATTATTTGGTTTTTTGGCGGGTGTAAATCTTTTAGAAGCTCTTTTGTCGGTATTATTAGATCCATCCATTATCTTGATCGCAATAGCGCTTATTTTTATCCCTCTTCTTGGAGGACTCATGGAAAAGTCGGGTTTAATGGAAGAATTGATTCAAAATATGAATATATCCAACCGATCATCTCTTATGTTAGCGCCGGCCCTATACGGTCTTTTGCCCGTTGCGGGAGGTGCCTTAATGTCCGCGCCCATGGTTGAGCAAATAGGTACGGAAATGGAGTCGTCCCAGAAAGTAGCGATTAATGTATGGTTTCGCCATATTTTCATTCTTATCTATCCTGTTTCCTTATTGGTTATATCGGAAATAGCAGAGATAAATCTTTATGTTATTATGTTCTCGATGCTGATCCCGTTTGTACTATTAACCCTCATCGGGTATATGTTTTTGGTAAGAAATGTCTCAGAAACCGATAAAGTCAACGAGCGGAACTATAAAGGAATTTTGCGAAATATCGTCCCTATTCTTTTACCCCCCATTATAGATCTTATTGGTAGAATAATATTTCAAGTAAATTATCCCGAAATATTTTTATTGATAGGACTAGTCATTAGCTTAGTACTTGGATTACATCTAGGCGAGATGCCCCTTCAGAGCCTTGGAAATATCGCCAAGGAGATGAAGTTGTGGAGGTTTCCCCTCCTTATCATTAGTATGTTTCTATTCCTTGAGGTATTTCAGATTTCAAGCGTTCCAAGCACCATAGCTTGCCTGAATTTACCTTTCATCCTCTTTTTATGTCTGAGCTTTTTCCTTGGGTTTGCAACGGGAAGAATTGCGCTACCGTTATCAATCATGGTTCCAATCTATACAACGCAATATCTTTTAGGATTTATTCCTCTATTAGAATTTTCTTTTCTTTATCTTGCGATATTTCTAGGTTATTTGATCACCCCTATTCACCCTTGTGTTTCTTATAGCATTGAATTCAGCGAATCCACATTTAAAAGATTTCTAAAAAAGGCAGGGCTTCCCACTTTTCTGAGTTTTGGAATTCTTTTGATCTTATATATGATCATTTCTTTATTCTAATCCATTCTTTTAATAATTACATTATATTACATAGAACTAACGGAAAAGTTAATCCCAATCCCCGATGACCCAAGAAAAGCGAAATAAAGGAATTTATTATACACCGCCTTCCATTGCCCATTATTTAATACAAAAATCATTGCTCTATTACCTACGGAAAAATACCAACATAACTTCTCTAAAGCAGCTCGTAGAATCTTATAAAAGACATATTAACCATTTGAAGCAAAGGGTTCAGAAATTAAAGCTTTTGGACCCTGCATGTGGTGACGGGATATTTGTCAAAAACGCGATTAAAGAATTAATCAAGCTCCAATTTCTCATTTATAAATATAAGGAAAGGGAATTAATGGGCTCTAACTATAAGGATTCTATATTAAAACTTAAGGAAAATATAATTTCCTCCAATATCTATGGGGTTGATAACAATAAGGAGGTGATCGAAACGTTAAGATCAACATTAGAAGCAGATCTTAATGAAGGCAACAAGGAAGAATCCCTTTTGAACCTATCTAAGTCAATTATTTTCGGAAATAGTATCGTGAACGACAAAAGTTTCTCGGAGGAAAGTTTTTCATGGGAGCAAACATTTGAAAGCGTAATGGAGGGGGGTGGGTTCGATATTATCGTCGGGAACCCGCCTTGGGGTGCTGATATTCAAGACTTCATCCCATATTTTCAAGAACACTATCCCACTATCGCAAAAGGACAATTTGATTCATTTAGTATTTTCCTTTACGTAGCATTAAAGAAATTATTGAAAAAAAACGGTGTGTTAGGATTCATCATTCCCAATGAATTACTTCTATTGGAACAATATGGAACATTACGGAAATACCTTTTAAAGTACCAAATATGCGAATTGATTAATTTAGGATTCAATATCTTTCCTGAACACGTCCAAAAACCCGCTCTCCTGCTGATAATCAAGAAGTGCAAGTTACATGGACCACAACACCTAACAAATGGGCGTGTGCTAATTCGGGTGGGCATCTCAGATGAGGAAAAGGAGAATATTTTAGAAAAAAACACACCATTAGAGAAGATTATTATCAATGGATCATATTTTAGGGAGCAACGGGATTTTAGGGGCAACAGGGGGTATATTTTCGATATCTTTGCAACATCTATAGATAGAGAAATAAAGCAAATAATACAAGCAAATGAATTCAACCCTTTAAAAGCGTACTTCGTCAACGGAAGGGGGATGGACACCAATAAGCAGGGTAGGCACATTATCTGTCCCGATTGCGGCTATTTAAATCCACCATTTGGGAGAGGGCATTCCTGTCGTAAAATGCAAAAGAAATGCAACAATCCGAGCTGCAGTTTTACGTTCTTTCAAGAGAAAAAGGAGAGCTATGATACAGAAGATCTTATTTTGGAGGAATCTCATAATCCAGGTGATCATAATGCACCAGGGTATATCGGAGAGGACCTCCATAGATTTTACTTCGAGAGACCACCAAGGTTAGTTAAGTATTACGGAGATTGCTATGAAGATGCAAAGTACTCAACCTACTCGTTAGTAGGATGGAAGAGGCCTAGCCTATATGAGGGTGATAAGATTCTCGTTCGGAAAGTCTCTTCGGGGTATTTACCGCAAGTAATGGCAACTAAGGAGTATATAATAACAAATCAGCAAATTTATATCTTTAAAAAACAAGACATTGTTAAGGATGTATCCATATATTTCTATTTAGCTCTTTTAACTTCTCGGCTCATCCATTATTATTGTTTAAAGGAATTTGGAGATCCCGACAAAGATGTTATGCCTCACTTCACCCAATCGCACATCAAGCAGTTGCCTATTCCCAAGCCGAATCCAGAAGAAAGGCGCTATGAGGATTCGGTTCGAATTACTAAGGCAATTCTCAAGATGGTGGAAAAGTATCGGCCCCAAAATGACGAAAAGTCCCAACAATTCAATAAAATCCAGAGTCTTTTTTCTGAGCTTGATGATATCGTATTTCAGTATTATAACATACAGGAGCCCCGCCACAAGGAGCGAATAGTTGAAGTTGCTAATCAAAATGGATTTCAGGTTTTTTGATCTCTGAAATTCGCGTTCTATCGTAATAATTCAGTATTGTTTATAGAAAGAAGATTAAAAAGGGATTTTTTTTCTATGTATAAATAATTCCCTCTTGATTTGGAAAATCCAAATAAATAAAAATTAGGTTCATCTTAATAAATATATATAACTTTTATTATATTCAATTGGTTTAAAAAATATGGCTCAAAATGAGAATACGGACCCAGTAACCTCAAACACAGATGAGCCCTCGGAAGATGCGGGAGGTGCTGAGAGTATTAAGCAGCAAATAGAGGAACTAAGGGACGATTTAGAAAAGAAAAAACAAGTAATTCATGTATTAGAAGAGGAAAATGAATTTTTAAAAAAGCAAATAGAAGATAAGGATGTCCGGATTTCTGATTTAAAGGAATCCGTGCTTAACTTGGAATTAATGCTAAATAAGGCCCAGAAGTCTGATAAAGCACCCTCAGAAGAGAAAGAAAAAGATAAGAAGTTGGATTACTTTATCCCATAACTATTTTTATTTTCCTTGTTTTCTTGAGACGTTTTGGTAATAATTCTTTTTGTTCGTTCTCTCCACTAGAACAATTAAATAAATCTTCAATTTAATAAATCTTTAAGAATCAATTTATAATATTGGTGGGGAAAAAAATATAATGTTAATTTTACCTACATTGGATTTCGCCCTCTAGCTCTAGCTGTTACGGCGCACAGCGCCGTGGCGGGCTGGGCTAATCTACTCATTCTTTCATATTGGTAAATAACACGAACCCTTCCATCTCTTTTTTCTTTAAATATGCTCACTAATAGGATTGATAGCCGTCTCTTTGTCACCCATCAAAGAAACGCTAACAAGGATAGAGGGTGAAAAACTTAAATTGAATAAGAAACCATGTTGAATAGGGCAAAGAATAAGAAAAAGAGAGCAAGTAAAAAGAAAAAAAATATGTAATGATTAAGTCTCGATGATTCGGTGGTCCGTATTTCGAATTTAATCCTTACCTATTTTTAAGTGTGTTTTTTATCACCTATGTGTTGTAAGTAGGTTTTAACAGTTGCTTAACATGTTGACGCGAGTCAAATGCGTTTAAGAACTGATCACTTTCGATCCCTTTTTATGAGGATCAAAGTTGTCAACACAAACTATAATTAAGATTCTAATTATTTAAATGTTTCGTTCACTAAACAATGTTTCTCTATTTAATAAATAAGACTAAATAAATTTCAGAAATATTCCCGAATTATTAAAAAAAAATGGAAATTTATTAACAGAATTAAACAAATAAATAAAAAATCAATTTTTAAACCTACCATAAAAGGATTTTTCCGCAATTTTTACATGTTCCTTCATTAAGTTGCTGATTAAGGCAGTTTTCATGGTAAAGTGCGCCGCATTCCCTACATTGATAGATTAATTCCTTACTGTCTTCGAAATCATAACCGCAGTAAGCGCATTTCGCAGCCTTATTAAAGGAAGAGGCAGTCGGATCGATCTTAACGATCTGTGATGTGGTGGAAAGTCCAAAGTCTCCTTGCTCGGACGCATCGGTAGACTCCCCGCTGGATACATGGGGGGAGGGATTAATCCACTCGTCTTCCAATGGGGTTTGACTCGTCGACTTCTGGGGGGATTGCCAAGGACTTACAGTCTCCCTATGAAGTCCCATTCTCTTAGAAACCTTTTCATCGAGAATATTAGTCAAAATCATTGCGGAGGTAAACTTCCCTTTTTTCCCGCCTTTTTGAAGGTGTGTATGGGATATTAAATGAATCACCCTTCCTCCCTTCTTTCCATAATCAAAATAAACTAACACGGGTCCAGCACCCCATTCTTTTTCGATCTCACGGGAGTGTATAAGCACATGGACACTTTTCGGACTTAATACCTCAATAGGATAACTACGATTTTCCAGCCACCATTTAAATTCCTCTTGTTTAGAACCTTTTGATTTCCACTTACTCTGTCGTATTTCATCGACTACCCCGTCAAGAAAGGGATGATTCGGTTGGAGGATTTGACAAGGTGCGACTACATCATCCGTCCTCTCCCTATTCCATCGAATGTAGCCAGGGAAAATGGTCTCTACGATGTTCTTAATTGCCCAATCGGTGGTGAGGAGCCATCCCCCCTGGAGCACAAAATCCTTTAGGCGAGGAAATTGCATGATAGGAATCTTTTTCCCGGGACATCCTATGAGAATCACATCATACTTGGTAAAGTTAAGCTTTTGAATTTTGCCCTTTATATCTCCGCGTTCAATGAATTTCTTTTCTGATGCATACATATGTTTAAGTACTGTTTCCGGCTTTTCGTACTGCCCCTCAAAGGCCAAGATCTTACCGTGTTTTTCAACGGCTTTTACCACGTCCTTTTTATTTAGAGCTTGCATTTTTCTTTTCCGTACTTCAGAGTATAAATCTTTCCATTCTCCTCCCAAAATTCTTCACATCCGTTTGACTTAGAGTTTAATAAGAATTACTATTATACTAATTAATATAAAACAACTCATTTATTTATTTGTGCGAGGAAAAAAATGGTGTTAAATCCAAAATCCCTCGGAACCCCATATATGTTTTGGGAGTTCTTTATTGAGATCGCAGGCATTCCGCGATGCTCGGGACATGAAGAGGCGATCAGAAGTTATCTTATAGAAAAGGCTAAATTTATGAATTATAATACAAAAGTGGATAAGGCGGGAAACTTGCTGGTGTTCCCCCCTAAGCTTCAAAATGACCCCAATAAAAAAATTATAATTCTTCAGAGCCATATGGATATAGTCTGCGAAAAAAACAAAGACTCTTCACATGATTTTTCAAAAGACCCTCTCAATTTAGAGCGTATTACGGAAGAAAGATCTGAATGGATAACCGCAAAAGGAACCACATTGGGAGCGGATAATGGGGTTGGACTTGCCTTCAGTTTAGCATTCATGTTTAAGATCAGTAATGAAAACCTATCTTATCCAGATACTTCCGTTCAATTTCTTTTTACCGTGGAAGAAGAAACGGGACTAATAGGTGCCTTCAA
>CAZDJH010000061.1:8590-13407 GCA_964505645.1 uncultured archaeon
GCGATGTCGTCCCCGCCGACCACGATGGCGGTGGGTCCTTCCATCCAGTCATCCCCTAATAGGTGCCTTCAATATCGAAAAAGGATTCATTAATGGAGATTTTTTGATTAATTTAGATTCCGAAGATGAGAAAAAGTTCACAATTGGCTGCGCAGGGGGTATAACCACGGTTGCAAGTATCCCAATAGAGAAGGTGAGCATACCTGGCCCCAGTTATGGGCCCATCCCGATGCGATTAAGTGTAGAGGGGTTGCACGGAGGACATTCAGGAGTAGACATTAATAAAGGGAGGGGAAATGCGATTAAAATCTTAATTTCGCTCCTCTGGAGGATTAATAAACAGTATAAGATATTCCTCTATAAAATAAAAGGGGGTAATCTTTCCAATGCGATCCCCAGAGAAGCGGAGAGTGTTTTTTTCTTGGAAAACAAGAGAGGGTCGGACGCAAGGGATATTATAAGGGAATTAAGTAAAGAAATAAAAGATTTTTATTTAAAAACGGACCCTAACTTGGAGATAAGTATTGAAGAAATGGAAGGGGAGGGACTTTATTTAGAGATGGATAAAGTTTTTTCGAGACCATTTACAGGCAAGCTTATTGATACCCTTTACTGTCTACCTAATGGCCCTATTAGAAGTGATACGGAGGATAGGAATTTGGTTATAACTTCAAGTAACTTGGCATCCATTAGAAAAGTAGAAGAAAAAATGGAACTCGTTATCAGCCATAGGAGTTTATATGAGAATCGAAAAAGGCTTATAAAAGAAAGAATAAAGGCGCTATTAGATCTCTCGGGTCTAGCATGTGAAATATCTTACCTGGGAGATTATCCGGGATGGGTGCCTCAATTTAATTCGATCCTCCTCAAATTGGCAAAACAGACTTATCGGGAATTATTTAACAAAAAGCCAAAAATACATATTATTCATGCGGGTTTGGAAACAGGTATTTTAAAGAAAACTTTTCCTACATTAGAAATGATTTCATTAGGGCCAACCATCAAAGGAGGGCATTCGCCAAAGGAACGACTAAAGATTGAAAGTATTAAAAAGATTTGGGAGCTTTTACATCAATTATTAGCAAACCTTGATCAATACGATACAAGCGTTCTATAATTTTTAAATGTAAAAGGATAGTGAATAAATATTTTAACTATATTTGAATTTATTATCATAATAGGATTAAATATTTTGTTATGAAATGAGTAAACAATCGCGATTTAAAAAGCATCTTAAGGAAGAAGATATAAGCGGCTCGGAAACTGTAATGGAGCAGCTCAAATCAAGAACCCCTTGGATATTCGGAGATAAATTAAGGAAGCCCAAGATGAAGTTTCCCTCAATTAATATGCAGAGGAGGTTTACGCTCCCTTCTCCGTCAAAGACATTCTTCTTAATACTGGTCTATATCTTTTTGTTTGTATTGCAATTGGGAATTTTATACATTCTTTACAGGGACACAATTGCGGTCGGGGCGACAAGCGAGGGCAATCCAATCTTTATATATCCTAAATTGCATTATCAATTTATCATTGAGGGTATAATTGCCTCTATTGTAATATTTTTAGCAAGTTTAGGGTTTATAATCATTTATCAATCTTCAAAATACGTATACGATAGATCTACCGTCGTAAAGGTGTTAGCAACGGGGATAGTATTAACGCTCATCGGTTTTGTAGTGCTCCAGATGATGTTATCTGTGAAAACCCAAGTTTTTAAGGAATTTTTACAAAATTTAATTGGGATGGTCTAATCACAAATCCCAATTATTTTAAAAAAGCATCCTAATAGACATAGTGAATCCTTCTTTTATCCTTTTCGATATAAACCTCAAATGTTTTATTATCATCCGGTATGAATTCCCAGAATTCTTCATAGAGTTCTTTTAATGGGATCTTGGGAATGTTATTTTTGCTTTTCGGTGTATTTGGATTATATGAGAGTTCATTGTTTTCAAATTTAAATTGGTCGAAAGAGATCTCTTTAGTTGATTTATAGTCCCTTATGCTCTCCTTAGTGGGCTTATTACTGATAGATTCCTTACATATTTGTTGCGATCTATTCTTTTTAATTTGAAAATCAACCTTCTGATATCCGCGAACCTTGTAATTCTTATCGACAAAAACTTGAAAATGATGAGGGCAGATTATGTTTTTTGGCACTGAAATGGTAGTTAGATTATCTGTGTTCAAAAAAGCTTTTGAATTGATGGTTAAATAGGCTGACTTAGCGCAAATAGGGCATTGAAATAATATTCTCACCGTTTCCAACTGAGACGCATTATTAGGTGAGTCTTCATTTTTTAACTTACTCATATAACAATAGATTAATTGTATCTATTTAAATGTGAAATGGTTGTTGAATTAGTGATTTATCGTTTTTCCGTAGAAAGAATGCAGTTCAATATATTTTGGCCCGTAATTTATTAGGTTTACCCTTGTTTACGGGTCATAATTTTGTCGGATGAAATAACAGTGAATTTCCAACGGTTTTTCTTTCCTGAAAGGCATATCGAGGAATTATTTGACTTCAATGATCTTTAATTCACCATAATCGGTAATAACTCGATAAAGGCCCCTCATTTTCAGGTCTAATTCGAGATCACGCGTGTCGATTCTTAGCATATGGTTGGAAATATGGTCTAACTTGAATTTTGTTGAGACAATAATGATATTTTTAATTCCGACCCTTCTAATTACCGCGGGGGAGATCTGTAAATTTCCCCTTCCAAATAGAAATCCTTGCTTTCCTATTGGAGATACTATAATTTTAGTAGGATGGGTGTCGATTTTATTGAGGATCTCTTGTTCATTTAAGTCAAAAGCGATAATCTCTTGATTTAGGAGGAGGTCAACACCTAAAACTGATTTTTGCTGATCTAATTGGTCGGTTATCGCTTTGATGGTTGTTCCAGGACCGACCAAGTAAAAGGTATCTGGTTGTAAATCCTCAACTATACCCTTTGCAATTCGCTCTTGGTTATTTAAATCAGAATCCGGAGTTGCCATCTTTGAGGGTTGCGAATAACTTATGGAATAAGGCGTTAATAGGTAACCGTATAATTGGGAGACTAAACGCCCTTGTCGAAAAGCCTTCTCGTCAATATCTAATACCTCCGCCTCTTTTAAGGGGGCTTCATCCCATAGGAATTGGATCAGTAAATTTGCTGCCCTTTTAGGATTTATGGAAAAGACACTGGAATAGATCTTGACTCCCGCAGGGATACCTAAACAGGGCTTGTCATTTTCAACTACACTTTGTACATCTCGGGCGGTGCCATCACCCCCTACGAAAATAATGATTTTAATATCGCTCTTTTTCTTCAGAATTTGGATAGCATGTTTGGTATGCTCTGGGGTCGTCTCGTAAATGTGATTGTAATCCTTAAAGAGGGGATCCGATATTAAGGTATAATCGTATCCCAAATCCTTTATAGCATATTCTCCCATAAACTTGGGGCATGTAATAAATCTTAGCTTTGATTTGATAGATTCTAGCTCCCTAAGGAATTCTTTTGTCCTATTTTGGGAGTTGGGCACGGCACCGAGATCGAGGGCCTTTTCCAAAGTGTCTCGACCATCTGTTCCCTTTAAACCCACTGATCCTCCCATCCCTGCTATAGGATTAATAAGTAAGCCGATTTTGAAGGTATTTTGTTGAGCGTTCATGACGATTGACCCCTTAAAATTTTCTAAAAGGGAATATTTTTTAAGGTTTTACTTTTATGTTGTTTGACCTATTAAAATTAGTATTCCTTCCATTAATTCTTTTATTATTATTAACACATTAAAACATATAACTAAATCATATGAGCCCGATCCGCTCTTAATTACATAAAAAGAGTTATCTAAAAAAATAAAAAAAAGGAAATAGTTAATAAAAACCAATTAGTAAGCTAATCTAAACTTGCGCAGAATTCCTTATAGGCTGCTGCGTCAAGTAGATTGCCTTTTTCCCCTTCAAAATCAGAGGCATCAACGACAAATAACCAGCCCTCGCCAAATGGGTCTTCATTAACCCTTTCAGGATAATCTAGTAAATCATCATTTACTTCTGTAACTGTTCCAGATACTGGACTGTAAACATCCCCTATTGCTTTATTTGATTCCACCGCAGCATCTAAGGGGTCACTTGCGGGTTCATCTCCATCCATTTGTATTTGTGATACGTCTATCCCATTCAAAGGTTCAACATCAACAAACGAAATCTCACCAAGTTGTTCGGAGGCATAATCTGTAATGCCCACCTTTCCCGAATCTGGATCATACCATTGGTGAGTCTTCGTATAATAGAAGTTTTCAGACATTTTTTTACAACTCTTTTGTGTTTTTTTAAATGAATTTTATTGCTCTATATTATTAATATATAATAAATAAATTTGGGAAATTAAAAAATTTTTTTTATTTTTTCAATCACTTTTTATAGAAAATGCAAAAAATGGAATATATGATTAATGACTATCTTGTGTTTAAGAGCTGGTATGAAAAGATCTTAAAAGCATTTCAATTTGATATGAAAGAGGATATAAGAGCGAGAGATGTACTTTTAGAGATAGTGAATGAAAAGGGGATGCAATGGGAAGCAAAAGAGATTTTATACCGGTTTAAAACCCGGCTCAATGAAAGAGACATAATAATAGTCTATGGGTGCGGTCCATCCCTAGAACAATCTGTTCAAAAGATCATCGCAATGAAGGGAAGGAACATCTTTAAGGAGTGTATAAACTTGGCGGCGGATGGAGCCTCGGTGTTTTTAAAAAGAAGGAAGATCCCGATAGATGCTATATTCACCGATTTGGACGGTATTACGAAAGCAG
>CAZDJH010000062.1:0-13404 GCA_964505645.1 uncultured archaeon
ATCAGCTTCCTGTAAAATTTTAAGGTGATATGTGATAGAACTGTCTGGTTTCTGAAAAAGTCTTGCTAAGGCACATGTGCACATAGGCTTTCTCTCAAGCGTTTTATAAATGTGATATCGCAGTTTGTGTCCTAGTGCCTTATAGACTTTAAACCTTTTTTGAATCTCTGGGCTTGTTCTAATGGATCCTATTATTTCCTTTCCTTCATCTAAGATTCCTGGTTCTACTTCTTCTATATATTTTTCAAATCGATCTTGATTTTCGTTCATATGGTTTATAATGATTTATTTATTTTAGGTTTTTTCATTCCATTTTGGAAAAACTTAAATTAGATTTAATATTTTCTCAACTGCAATTAAATATATTAGAGATAGATTTTAAAAATGGACAAATCAGAGTTTGAACAGGCAAAAGAAATCGTATTTTATGATGAATTTATGGAAACCGCATTAGATTTTGATGGGCTTACAATGGAAGATTATCAAGAATTTATGCCAAAAGTACTCCCCATCATTTTGGAACAAGAAGAAAAGGACCCTATTCTAATTTTCGAGAGCGTGATTGACAAATTAATGGACAAATGGAGTGCTTCTGAGGAATTACCTTTCCATGGACCTTGGCATCATGGGATTGTTCCAAGCGTAATCATTCAAGCGTTGGAAAATAATGGATACGAATTTACAGAGAAAGATGTAAAAGAAGCTTTTAATAGGGGGCTTAAGATACCTGCAGGAGCGTGTGGGTTTTGTGGTGTTTGCGGAGGAGGGTCTGGACTTGGGATCGCTATAGGTATAGTAAAAAAATCTAATCCATTTCTCGATAAACAACGTTCAAAAGCATTTGAAGCAGCAAAAAAAGCCAATGAAAGGATTGGAAAACTAGGAGGCCCAAGATGTTGTAGATTAAGTGCTTATACTGCCTTGGACCAAGCTCATAAAATTCTGGATGAGATGGATTATGTTTTACCTCGTTCTAAAGTAATTGGACGGTGCAAGATTTGGGAACTTAATAATAGTTGCCATATGGAACGGTGTCCCTATTTTCCTAAGGATAAATAGATTCGACCCCCCTTTCTTTTTCATTTTTTTTCTCAATTGTTTCCTTTGGATACTTATCAACCTCATTTCTATTGAACTTACTTCTCTGAAGAAGAAATTTTAATACAGGATACAGAATAGATTAATACCGCTTTTATTTTTTTAATTGCTGATGGCAATTATTTTTCAGTGCTCTCATTAAAAAAATTTTCTGAGTAATTTTAGATGAGTAATTCTATTATTAATGCAGTGAAAAATCTAAAAACTTTCTAAATATGAAATCAATAAAAAAATTGAAAATTGAGGAAAAAATTCAAAGAGTTGTTTTTATTATTTTTTAATGAGGTTCTTGAATTCCTAGTAAGATCAGTCTTTTTTTACTTTTTATCCCTCTAATCTCATTTTTTTTATAATAAATGCTTGAACCCTTTTTAAGTGGGTATTCTTCTTGAGATCTCGTAAAGATTCCCGAACCTTCTAACACGTAAAAAAAAACCGCATATGATTCTGGGTGGGGTAAAATCTCTCCGTCTTTTTCCAAATGGACAAGAACGACATTAAAATTCTCCGTTTTGAAAAGATCCTTTTTGTATATCTTCTCATCCCGGGTACTTATTTCAGATATTATGTTTTCCCAGACTTTTTTTCCATCTTTATTCATTTTCTTTACATCTTACCTCTTTTTAGTTTTTTTTTATTTGACCCGCTTGTTTCTGAAAATCTTTTCGGCAAGGTCCTTTTATGTAATAAATAAGTTATAATAAATATGATACTAATCCATAAAACTAACCCCAAAAGGCAAATCTCCCTTGAAATGAGGGCATTTTCATTCAAGCAATTTCTTAATAACTCCGTCAGATAAGTAATTGGAGATATGAAATAAAAAATCGCTACTGAAAAATGTACGGCGGTCAGAGGTATAAATACACCACCGATAAATAATAAGGGAAATTTAACGAGATTCGTTAATACCATTACATCTGATGTTTGATCCGTTGGTTTAGCTGAGATTAAAAGACCTAAAGTAGAACCTAAAAATCCCATTAAAAGGATTCCAATAAAAATCAAGATTAATGCTAATGGAGATGTAATTGAATCAAATATGGGTATTAGAAAGAGAACAGCGACAATTGAAGTGATAATGATTGAATAGAGAGAAGATGCCAAAATAATGCTGGATAGGATTTCCCTCAAAGAAATGGGTGCACTTATTAACCTCTCTAATGACTTTTCCCTTGTCTCAATTGGAAAAATCACGGGGCTTATCGCAGTAGCTGTAAAAAAGGAGGTCATAGATACGATACCAATAAAGATTTGAGTCAAAGTCAATTCTCTGCCAAGTATCCAAGATAACAGCATAAAAAAAGGAAACATCAATCCGAAAATTAATACAGGCCCCTTCTTGATATAAAGGGTTATGTTCTTCTTCGTCAACATCCAGATATTTTTTAATGAACTTGAATTCATACTTCAATCCCTCTCTGATTTTTATTTAAATCTTTTTTGATTAAATGAATAAACACTTCTTCCAAACTGGTTTCCTTTAGCTTAAAATTTTGGATTGAAATGTTATTTTTTTTCAAAAGGTCGTTTAGTCGTGAAATATCTTCCAGAGGTTTGTTTGTGGTAATATGAACCTTGGACTTCTTTTCTTTTACCCTTGTAAAGACTGTTTTTAATTCTTGTTTGAGTTCATTCGAAACGTCTCCTTGAAAGTTAAAAGTCAACGTGGCTGATTCCTTAAAATTTTTCCGTAAATTATCGGGATCTTCATCGGCGATAATCTTACCATTGTTCATAATAAGAATCCTATCACAGATTTGTTGTGCTTCTTGCATATTATGAGTAGTGATTAAAATAGTCTTTCCTTCTTTTTTTAGATCAAGAATTTGATTACGAACAATAGAGATGGAAATGGGATCTAATCCGCTCGTAGGCTCGTCTAAAATTAGAATTGGGGGTTCGTGTAGAAGTGCTAAACACAAATTTAGGCGTTGTTTTAACCCTTTTGAGAGTGTTTTTATTTTCTCATCAATTTTATCAGTAAGTTCAAAACGATCCAGTAAACTATTCACCCGTTTTTTTATCTCATCCTTTGATAATCCATATACAGTACCAGAAAAATTGAGGTTCTGCCAAACCGTATAATCGGTATATGCATTACTTATTTCTGGAACAATTCCGAATTGTTTCTTTAATTCTTTTTGATTAGAGGTAAAGTCTCTGGAATAGATATTTACTCTAGATCCGTTTCTCAATTTAAATATGCCCGTAATTAATCGTATCGTGGTAGTTTTACCCGCTCCGTTTGGACCTAGTATTCCCACAATGTCTCCTTCATGTATCTTAAATGAAATGTGATTAACAGCGGTTAAATTTCCAAAACCTTTTGTTAAATTGCTTACTTCAAGAGCAATCGGACCAGACTCACTCATAATAGTTTAGCCTCCATAAGTCTAATACGGTTTTCGTAATTTTCATTTTGATAGATTCCTTCTCTTTACCTTTCATATAAATCATCTTCATAAAATTTTTAAAATTTCAATATTTAATATAATTATATTTAGGGAAGTATTTAAACTTTCCAGAGAAAAGTATTGAATTAACTTTCCACTATTGAAGTATTTGGGGGAAATTATTATATAAGAGGAAAAAAGAAAATGGAGGAAAAATGTCTTCACTACGACAATACAAAAAATGGTATTAATGAATGTAAAGTACAAAAAGTTTTAATTTTACTGGGAAAAAAATATTTAATGCCTATTATTCGATTCTTGTTAATTAATAAAACAATGCGTTTTAATGAAATTTTGGCAGAATTAAATGGAAGCCCCAAAACTTTAACTTCACGATTAAGAGATTTGGAAAAATATGGTTTAGTAAGGAGAGAACAATTCAATGAGATTCCCCCAAGGGTAGAATATTCTTTAACAGATCAAGGTAAAAAACTGGAAGATATTTTTGAAAGATTAGCTAATTGGGCATTAGATCTTGAACTGTCTGATGGATAAGGCTTTGCAAAATAGAGTAATCAATTCTATCAAACGATGAATCTTTCCGTTTTCTTTCATAAATATGAACCTAATATTGAAAAAAAACATCCAGAAACCAAAAACGAGGGTTTACAGGAGGTTGAATAAGTTATAAGAAGGTCTCTCTATTAATGAATTTTGATTTACAAGCTTTTGCGAAAATATCGAATTATATTTTAAACTTATTGAAAGATACATGGAAAGCAGAGATTTTCACACCTATGGATAGTGGAAGAGTCGTTTGTTGACATATTTAGCTCATTACTGGCGTAAAAAATTTCCAATTCTTTGCTTCAAGTTTCAAGTTTCTTTACTCAGCTCTAATAGAACCTTTTCATGAACTTTTAAATCATTAGTACTGAATAGAACAAATCGTATTAATTTCACGGTATTTAACTCTGGAATTATATTGAGCACTGTTTTGATTGATATTTGGGCGGCAGCCTGTAAAGGGTAACCAAATGCCCCCGTCGAAATTGCAGGAAAGGCAATACTTGAGACCGCGTTTTTCTCTGCCAATTCAAGTGCATTGTTATAGCAATCCGCTAAGAGCTTGTCCTCGGGTTTATCCCTACCATACACGGGACCTAAACAGTGGATCACGTACGCATTGGGAAGATTATGTGCTCCTGTGATGACAGCGTCTCCTGGTTTAATTGGAGCAAGAGGTCGGCACTCTTTTGCAAGATTTGGGCCTGCCGATCGATGTATTGCTCCGGCAACCCCTCCACCAATTTGTAATTGGGCATTTGCAGCATTAACTACTGCGTCTACATCGGGCTGATTTACGATATTGCCTTGTATACATTCTAGAGTAATATCTTTTATACTAATTTTCATTTGAATCCTCTTTTAAAGGTTTTTTCACTCCCATAGAAAAGTATCATAATATTTAATTAAATTATGTTTCAACTAAAGCTAAATTTTTTCGGCGTATAAGTGGTTAATGCATAGGGGATAAAAGGGGAAAATGATGCAATAGACTTTTGAGACAATTATTACTTGAAGAAAAAAAGTTAAAATCTCTAATTAAATCAGTGTAAAAGAGATTCGTCAACCTTGAATAGATTTAAAAAACTTAATATAGCTCGTGAAATCCTCCTCAACGGATTACTTCCAAAAATTAAAGATGAGAGGATTAATGGTGAACGGGCGGTCTTAAAAATTACTTTTTTTAAAAGTTTCATTCTTTATATTCGATATAATGATTATGATGAGTATTCATATCATTTTGTATATTCGCTAAATCCCCTCGATTGAATCAGATATGATCAAAACTAACATGAAAAAATAGCCATATGAAATATATATCTCACAGAATCATTTAAATAGTGTCCAGATGCGTCCAGATTTTTAGCTACTATTGTTAACCCCTATAAATAAATAAAGATTTTCAAAAAAACTTCCTTATTAACCAACAAATCTTATAAGAAGAAACTATATTTTTTATTTTATTATATTATATTATATTATATTATATATTAAAACATAATTTGCTATGCAAAAAATAATTAAGAAGGAGGAGATATAATGAGAAAGTTCGACACATTAATGTTTCTATTGGCATTTTTTATGTTAATTTTTATGTTAATTTCTATTTTTTATCTATTTTCTAGTTTGCAATATATTCATTTAATCTTAGAAAATCTCTTGAATATTGAAGTATTATTGGCTTTATGGATAAGCATATCATCTTCATCCTTAGTTATGATAATCTCACTTCTATTTGGGATACCTACAGCATGGTTATTGGCGTACAGAGATTTTAATCATAAGTCAATTATAGAAACATTAATCGTTGATATACCTCATTCTTTTCCCCCCGCTGTGGTTGGAACTACTTATCTTCTTCTATTTCATCCCTCCAATGTTATTGGACAAATATTTCAGCATTTAGGCATTAATCCTGTAAACACATTTTGGGCTATGATACTCGTAAAAACTTTTATATCCTCTCCTTTTTTAGTAGGGATTTTAACTATAAAATTTAGAGAAATTCGAAATTCGGATTTGGAAACGATATCTCAATCTTTAGGCGCGTCACAGTTTCAAACTTTTAAAAAAATTACTCTCCCGTTATCATTTAAAACAATTGCTGCAGGTAGTGTCCGTTGTTGGGCTCGAGCTATGGGAGAAATAGCGGGAACTATCGTTTTTGCTGGGGCTGCTATACCGGGTATCACTCAAACAATGCCCGCATTAATTGTTTTTGAAGCTCAAATATCGATACCAAAGGCTATGACTTTAGCCTTGATTTTAGCAACATTTTCAATAATTACTCTTTTAACAGTTAAATTATTAATGGAGAAGAGAAAATATTAAAATGGCATTTCTGAAGATAAGTAATCTTACTAAACAATTTGATCAGAAGATCGTATTAAAAAGCATTAATTGGGAAGTCAATAAAGAAGAATTTATGATATTAGCGGGTCCAAGTGGATGCGGTAAAACTACCCTTCTTAAAGTAATTCTAGGTGCATTAAAACCAAATCTCGGTGAGATTTACTTAAATGGCAGGAGGATTAATGATATTCCCATTTCAGAAAGGGATATTGGCTTTTTACCTCAAGATTTTGGATTATTTCCGCATTTAACAGTTAAAAAAAATATTGCCTACGGACTTGAAGTACAAAAATTTCGAAAAAATGTTATTGAATCAAAAGTAGCCGATCTACTTGAAAAACTAAAATTAACAGGACTTGAAAATCGAAGATCAAGTGAATTGAGTTGGGGACAGCAACAGAGGGTCGGGTTAGCAAGAGCGCTAGCTATACCGCCCTGTCTATTGTTATTAGATGAACCATTAAGTTCGGTAGACTGGTCTGCTCGACAAAAAATAAGTAAAGTATTACAGGGGTTACAGAATGAATTTAAAATTACTATAATATATGTTACTCACGATATTGACGAAGCCTTTAAATTAGGTGACAGAATTACTATTATGAATGACGGCGTGATTGAACAATGTGCCGAACCTATTGGATTAATTCGAAAGCCTAAGACTGAATTCGTTGCTTCATTTGTCCGTCAAAAAAAGAGTCTAAAGAGAACCCGAATGATAATGGATTTAAATGAAGAACATAAATAGTTATAAACAATATAAACTTGATTAATTTAATTCCTATTTTATGCCTACATTTCGGAGCATTGTCCCAAATTCTGCATTACTCTCAATGAGAACTTCAGATATACGTCATAAACGGAAAGAAATCCCAACCCTATAGCAAAAAATTTCTTCATTACGAATGTAAGAGGCAAAAATCTTGTTTATTCATCATTTCTCAATTCAAATTTGTCTAGTTCTCATTCATATAAATTAATTAATTCTATTTAAAATATTCATTTTTCAATTATTTAAAAAATCTTTAAAAGAAGGGCAAAATCGCAGGAATTCTTCCTCAAAAATGCTTTATTTTCCTTTACCTTACATGAATGAAGATTTAAGAACGTTTAGAAAAGATTTGATTTCAATCAAACTTAAATAAGCTATTTACTTATTTATTATTAATAGGAGTAGAAAGATGAAATGGATGCCAAAATGGATTGGGAAAAGATATGCAAAACTATGGGCGAAATTTAAAGAAGAGTTATTCACATATAATGAAGCGAGGAATCTTCTCAAAAAATATACTTCAAATTACCTCAGTGAATTTAAAAAATGCCAAGCTTTAGTTGTTTTCGAAAAAAAAGGAAGGAAAAGGACATATCGGTTGCTTTCTCCAAAAAATTATGTTTATAATTATGCCTATAAAGTTCAATTAGAATCGTTAAAGCAAGGTCCTTATTTTCACCTTTTAGCAAAAATATTTTTTATACTTAAGGAAAACCTTTCAGATGATTTACTATCCGTTGGGCTTTTTGGTTCGGTGGCTAAAGGAACGGCACAAAAGGATAGCGATCTCGATTTATTTATTATAATGAAAAATCTGAATCTCTCATTTGTCGAAAGAATCGAATATTTTTTAAGATTAAAACAAAATAGTTCAATAAGAGAGGAAATTGCATTCTTACGCTCTTATGGATATAATCCAAAAATTAATTTCATAATTAAAGAAAAGAGCGAATTATCAAGTAGCTTTTTCACTATTGACATTACATTCGATATGCTAATCCTTTATGATGTAGGAGTATTAAAGCACTTTTTACAAAAAAATAAAGAAAAAATTGAACAAGAGGGTATTGAAAAGAAATATTTTAAAAACCAGAAGTATTATTTGGATTTAAATATAGATTTTGGTGAGGTATATAAATTTTGAGTCAAAAGGAATTAGCAAAAAATTATTTAACCCAATCTAAATTACGGCTAACCACAGCAAAAAGAGTAATTGTGGATGGAGCATACGGTTATTGTATTCGACAATCTCAAGAAGCTGTGGAACTTGCTTTGAAATCTTCATTGCGCCTTGTTGGAATAGATTTCCCTAAATGGCATGATATTGGCGAAGTATTAATTAGGGAGAAAGATAAATTTCCAGACATTTTCAAAGCAAAGATCCAAAATCTCGCAAAGATTTCTGAAAAGCTGGCGGCATTAAGAGAACCCGCTATGTATGGTGATGAATCTATTGATAAGGCACCTTCAAAAATTTTTAACAAGAAAGATGCGTTGAAAATTGTTGAGGAAACCGAATTTTGTATTGATAGTGTGAAAAATTTATTTGATATATTTGAGGAATTAACAAATAACTCCTAAATACCCATAAAAATAATTCAAAAACTCGGAGGGCTCTCAAGATTGTGTATGTTTTTAATCAATATTATAGTTCACATTCATATATGGTCAAAAAGACTATAAGAAAGGTTTAAAAACATATCATAAAGCACTTAAAATTAATGAAATTTTATTTTTTGATGATCCTCACCAATCTCAATCAACTGAAACAGGATGCAAAATAGCTAAAGCTGCTTTAGATAAAGGTCATGACGTCCGAATCTTTTGTTACATGGATGCGGTGAGTACCGTGGTGCAAAATCAAAAAAAAGTAGAATGAATATATAATATCGAGGAAGGCTTTAGAGACATTGCTTTAGAGAGACAAACTTTCGAAAATTAAAAATTCGTAGTAGATTAGCATCCAAGAAGATCTTGCCTTCAGAGAAGTTTCGAATGGACCAAATCCCCCCGTCAGTTTTTAATTAACCGGGAAATAAAGGAATCTTTCGAAATTAAGGTGCCGAGAATATATAGGCGATCTAATTCTTTTTAATGCGAGAATATAAAGGGGATGTAACCCTTTTTTATTCATTACGGGTTGTTTTTTTTTAGTAATTGATACTTCACCAGAATCAAGATTCACGAGTTAATCCTCAAGTAAAAGGAGGACGCATCAAAAGTTATATCTTTCTCTGAGATGGGGTATGTAATTATTTCATTCATGGACCCCGCTCGACTAGTTTCCATCGTGTCAATAATGCAACCTTTTTTGAGCGTAGGTAAGGGAGACACCCATAAAAGAAAATAAAGTATATAAAAATGTTAAAAGAAGAACATAGAACGACTGGGACGGTTAAATGGTATGATCGAAGGAAAGGTTTTGGATTCATCACACCCAATAAGAGCGATGAGGACGTGTTCATGCATCGGACTGCGCTGCAGTCACATGAGGATGGATATGTCGCCGAGGGTGAACAAGTTACCTTCATAATTAAACAAAAAAAGAAAGGACCTGCAGCTCTTGAGATAAAACGTGCGAAACAAGAATACACGTCACGACACTCCGAACAAGCGGATATTGATAAATACTTTCAGGGGTTTGATTCGAAACGATCAAGGGAAGAAGAAGAGTTGACACAGCCCGAACAAGTGAAACTTGATGTAGATTTTGCAGATCTCGACCTAAACGAGGAATTATTGCGGGGGGTCAGGGATGCGGGTTACGTGGAACCAACGCCAATTCAAGCCGAGGCGATTCCCATTATCTTAAAGGGAAAGGACGTGTTAGGATGTGCCCAAACGGGAACGGGTAAAACCGCTGCTTTTGCGCTACCTACCCTCCAACGACTAGGTAATGACACCCGCCACGAGAACCAACGCAAGCGTCGAATAAAGGTCCTGATAGTGGCGCCCACAAGAGAGTTGGCGATTCAAATAAAGGATAGTTTCAATACGTATGGAAAATATACGGACTTAAAAAGCATGGTCATTTACGGAGGCGTAGGACAAAATCCTCAAGTGAAAAAATTACGGCAAGGGGTAGATATCGTGGCTGCGACACCCGGTCGATTAATAGACTTGATGAAGCAAGGTCACGTCGATTTGAGCCATGTTAAGGTGTTGATCTTGGACGAGGGCGATAGGATGCTCGACATGGGATTCATCCACGATATCCGTTATATCGTCCAGAGGACCCCCAAAAAAGACAGGCAGACATTACTCTTTTCTGCGACCATCCCCCGTGAAGTGTTAAAATTCGCGAATAATATCCTCCGAAATCCCGTAAAAATAAACATTTCTCCGGAGAAGCCGACCTTGGAAATTATTAAACAAGGGGTTTTTTTTGTTTCGAAATCAAAGAAGCAAGCACTTTTGGAATACTTACTGGCTGACCCCTCGGTTACGCGGGCGTTGGTCTTTAAGCGCACCAAGCACAGCGCGAATCGAGTGGTTAAGAAATTAAAGAGAAAGGGGATACAAGCCGAGCCGATACACGGAAATAAATCTCAATCCGCCCGTCAAAGAGCACTCAAGCACTTTCGCAATGGAAGGACTCGCGTATTGGTGGCAACGGATGTCGCAGCTCGAGGGATTGATGTGGATGATATTTCACACGTCATCCAGTTTGATTTGCCATATGTGCCGAAAACTTATTTACATCGCATCGGTCGGACGGGAAGGGCGGGCGCCGGAGGAACGGCCCTCGCATTCTGCGATGGAAATGAACGGAAGCAACTAAAAAAGATCGAGAAAGTGATTCAAATGCAAGTGAAAGTAATCAAGAATCATCCCTTCAATTGAGCATTCTCGATAAGAGACACTTTTCCGCTTGTTTTTTCAGGAATTTTTTTTTATCCTTTGACTTCCTTTTACCATTTGTAATGCGAGAAGGCACACACCTTTAGGTTTCGCCCAAGCAATACTCGATGATATGAGTAATGACACTTTGCCCTTGAGTTCTAACGAGGATCGAGAAATGATAAAGTTTTTTGACCTTCGCGAACTTTCAGAACTGGGAATGAGCGAGAAAATTAAGGAACGGATTAATGAATTAGAAGAAAGACTTTCCAAGACAAAGGTAAATAAAGCCACGCAAAAGAGCATCAACTTCATCAGGGCGCAGCTTGCCAAGCTTCGAGATGATCTAATTCGCATCACTACGTCCAAGAAGGGCGGCGGTGGGGGATTTGGGATCAAAAAATCGGGGGATGCACAAGTTGCCTTTATCGGGTTTCCCTCCGTGGGCAAGTCCTCCTTATTGAATCTTCTAACTGGGGGTAGCACGGACTCAAAAGTCGCCGCTTATGATTTTACCACACTCAAGGCCATCCCCGGCATGATGACCATTGAAGGGGCCAGCATCCAACTCATCGACTTGCCGGGCATCATCTTAGGGGCTGCGGGAGGAAGAGGACGAGGAAAAGAGGTCTTGGCAGTGGTAAGGACGGCAAATTTAATCTTGACCATGATATGTGTTCGTCCAGACGGCACCATCAATCTTGACGACTTAGATGCCATACGCAAGGAAATACATAACGCGGGAATTCGATTAAATGCACGACCCCCGAGAATACAGATTAAAGAGAGAACAAGTGGAGGAATCAATCTTACTTCCCGAGGCAAGCAACTTATGGATGAAGAAGAAGTCAAGGCCTTAATGAATGACTTGAACGTGCGCAGCGCGGGCGTCTATTTTGCCGAGCCCATGATCAGGCCTGAACAATTAATTGACCACGTCATGACCAATCGGGTCTACACGAAAGAACTCGTGGTCATTAACAAGTCCGACTTGATAAAAGAGCCCATAAATCCCTCTCAATTTACTGGACAGATCGGTCATGACCGCTGGATCTTGATCTCTGCCAAGGAAGAAGAGAATATCGACGCTCTCCGCCGAAGGATCTTTGAAGAATTGGAATTGATCCGCGTGTATTTAAAACCTCCGAGACAAGAGGCGGATATGGAGGAACCAATCATCCTCCATCAAGGGGACACGATTGAAGCACTATGGACCAAGATCCACCACCGTTTCGTGAAGGATTATAGGTATGCCCTCGTCTGGGGAAAATCCGCCAAGCATCCTGGGCAGAAATTTAAAGGGATGGATCACGTGCTCGCCGATAAGGACGTTGTGTCCATCTACTTGGTGCGGTGAAGGCTCGTCAATACTTTCTCTCTATAACGCCCCCTCACCAGAATTCGGATAGGTGGGGCTGAATGTAATACACGAACACGGCGGGGAGGAACTGATCGCTTAACTTTTCTGCATTTAGCTTCAAGATCACGTCCTCTTGATTTGGATGTACCTCGAGAGGGTGATAGAACCAATGTAAAGGGGAAAGGAGAAGAGAGGAGGGGAAAAATAGGTCGGCACCCCTTAAGATCTCCCTCCGTTGAAAGATTTCCTTTTTCTGATCTTAAGTGATCAAAAAAAGACGTCCTGCTTTGGTCATAGCAGATTTAAGAGGCGATAATCTCATTCTATGTCAAATTACAGCACATCGGAGTGATGAATATTCTGTCACAATTCTTAATGATGACTATAAAAGCGGAAGTCTTAGGAAAAATAGTTTTGTTAGAGCTAACCGTATTTTCACAGCGGACTATAGGATCATTGTTAAGAAAATAGCTCGTTTAAAAGAGGAAAAAATGAGAGAACGTTATCGAAAAAATTATAGAAATTATTCAAACTTAGTTTTTACCCCTTTAGCGGATAAATTAAATTAAACATCCGGAAATTAAATGTGATTCTATAGCCCAATCTGCTTTAAAACGCTACATTGAAAGAATAGAAGTAGTTGAAAAAATTGCCTCAAAAAGTAAATTAACATTAGACGATCTTTTTTTCCCAGATTACCTAAAGAAATTAAAACTGTTGAATCTATAATCATTCGAATACCTTTATTATTAATCTCGTCTGGACTGATATGCACATGTTATCCCTTCTATTTAGCATTCGTAAATCAGTCTGCTAGAGAAATAGCGGCATTCGGGCTGCTTGTTTTACGCCAATTTTATTGTTAATATAAAGTTCTATTGCTTTTTCTAGCTTCAATTGTTTAACAACCTCTTTCTCAGAATTTTTAGAATATGGGATTGTTCATTGTTCGATTTTATCTAAAAATCTAAGCACTCTATTACTTTTCAAAAATATTCGTAAGCTTTTCTAAAAACCCAAAT
>CAZDJH010000063.1:0-13127 GCA_964505645.1 uncultured archaeon
TCATCCCCTACATAAATGTAGGGGACTTCTTTCGCAGTCAGTTAAAAAAATGTAATTGAATTTCTTTAATTCATAAATACCCTCTTTATATTCATCGTTAAGAACAACCTTGAAATTACCTTTTTCTTCTTCAATTGGCTGATACGGGGCATCCTCCTTATATGGAGTATGAATAGTCCCTATTTTTTTGAACTGAATTGTATTTTGGATTTCATTTTTATGAGTTGGGGTCATAGTAATATTCTTTTTACTTAGTTTAGCACCGTCATTCAGGCTTTTTGGTTCACTTTGCTGTAATTTTAGATTTACCGATTTGAGGTTTCCATTTATTTCCTCAAATAGTTTAATTGAAATGCGTAGTTCATCGATAAGACTTCTGGGAATAGTGTTTTCAAATTGTTTTATCCACTTCTCCATCTCTTTTGTATGTTGTCTATTGTGCTGTATCCAATATGATAAAAGTTTTTTAAGTTTTGTGTTGTTTATTTCACTCAAATTATTTTCTTAACCTTTTATATTGTAATTTACCTCATATATCATATCAAGTTGAAATAAAATCGATTTCTCATCTCTATTACACAAATTAAAAAAAAAGATGAAAAATTATATTATTTTTTCAATTTCTTCTAAGGTTTTTTGGTTGACCGTAATTTCCTTTGAAAAATGTCGCTTAATTCGTGTAATAAACCCTTTTTTTTCTTTAAGGGTGTCATAATGGGTCATTAATTCTTTAACCCATAAAATATTATTTTGTACTTCTTCAGGTATCTTTTCGCTATCATGGCGTGCTGCGTGTTCTGGGCAAACCTTATGGCATGTGCCGCATCTAATACAATTGTCCATATAGATTTTTGCCTTATCCTCTACCATCGTTATAGCTCCCACGGGACATTCTTCGATACAAATCTCGCATCCATTACATAAAGTATTATCTATCCACGGCATATTCTCTTCCCTTTCGCTTTTATTTTTAAGTACATTAATTACAACATTTTCGATAATTTAATGTGAGGATTAAATTGATATAACTAGTAGAGCCGTCAAAAAAAAGTTATCCTTTCTTTAATTGTGATAATAGAATCATAACTAAGCCATTTGACTCGTTTAAGAAAAATTTGTTGATTATCATAATGCTATAAGAATTTTGTAGCAAATTAAAGTCGTCTTTGGCAATAAAAAAGTTTAAAATTTTTCATACTCATATTGATATAATATGACTTTTAAATAAGAACGTGTTAAAATAAAATACTAAATATTAAATTAAAATATCATAATTAGAACTATATAGATACACGCTGAGATTGGAGAAAAGAATATGGAAGATTTTAGGAACTTTATAAAGCAAATAACAGAAATGGGCGAAGATCTTTTAGAAACAGCGTCCCACCGAGCAAAGTTGTCCACGTTGTTTGATATCTTTACGGAAACAGCAATCCCTACATTCGTTTCAGAAGAGAAATTAAAGGAATTTTACGAGAAACGGATGGAAGAGGTAAATGATTTTATTAAAAATATATGAATGTAATAATATGATGATTAAATAGATTAGAAGATGGAAAAAATGACAGAAACCCAACAAGAAACAAAAAAGGACCCTTTTGGATTTATAGGAGGAAGAGAGAACTTTAACAAGCTTTTATACGGGCTCACTAAAGGTATGGGAGGCCTTGCATTGGATGCCTTTCTGGACTTGAAAATAGAAGGGAAAGAAAATATTCCATTGCATGATAAGGGAATACTTACGACGATAAGTGAGAATATTTATGTTGATATGCTAGCTATCACTCAATTAACGGGGAGACAAGTGCATTTTATGCTCGACCCGAAGTTGATACGACATAAAATTGCTGGACCCGTATTAAAAACATTAGGTATGTTTAGGAGTACAGAGAGCAAAGATGACCAAGAACCCATTGATAAGGTTTTTGAATTCCTTAACGAGAAAAATGATTTGGTAGCCATGACACCTCCCTCGAAGCTAGATGAGGAAACACAGGTTAAAACAATGGCGTCAATTATCAAGTTTGCCGTATACGGGGATGCACCCATTATTCCGTTAAAGGTATATACAAAAAAAACAAAACTACTAAATATGTTTGGTATAGACGGGATAAGAATTAACGTAGGAACCCCAGTGAAGGTTGAGAAAAAATTAACGCGGGATAAATATAGAGAAAAACGATATGAATTGGCGGAAGGATTGCTCAAAATCATCGACTCTCTAAAGAGAGAACCTATATAAAACAACCTATATATGATAGTGAAATAATCTCATGAGTGAAGATCAAGATCAAAAGGAATTTAATGGGGAAAGCATTGATATTTCTCAAATAATAGAAGATCTAAAAAATAACAGGATTCCAGATTTAAATGAAAGACAAATTAAGAAATTATTTAGTGAACTGGATGTATCGGCGCTCAACGATCTTTTTAACGATTCAGTGAAGAATTTATTTGATTTTATGCTTAAGTTGGGAAATAGCCTAGATCTAAACAAAATCTTGGATATATTTCAAAAAAAGGATCTCCAAAAGAACAAATCTAACCCCTAAACTTTTAAACGCCAATTTAGAAGAGCTAACAAAGAGATTATTTAAGTAGTTTATCAATAATCGCTAACGCTTCTTTTTTCTTCTTAGGAAATGCGGCAACTTTAAATTTGATATAAAAACAATCTCCTTCATTAATTAAATGAAATTGATTCTTTTCCAATAATAAATGCTTATCAAAGCGTAAATAGAAATAGAGCTCCTCATCTAACCGTTGATCTGATTGATAGAGGATTTGCTGCTTGGTATCTTCATCTAATTTATCAAATAAATTATTCAGAAACGCTTTAATATGTCGCTGCTTTTTCAACGTGATTCTTAATGTGTCTATGATTTGTTCATTAAAGCCAATAGCAGATTTTTGGTGCAATGTAATTTTTTCTTCCTTTAAGTCAAAAGGAAATAATCGTATAAATGTCGATTTAATCAGATCAAGATTCTCGCCTGGCTTTACAAAAACTTCTACGATAATTGAATGAGCATGCATATTAGATTTAAAATTTTATTTAAATAATTGAAAAACTATATTTCTATGTAATAAAATACATCAATTTTAATATTTTTACTTATAGAGGATAATGTAAAAGTCCAAAGGGATTTGATTGCTTTGAGAAGATTTTTAAGAATGAAGTTATTTTAATTGTTTAATAGTAATAAGTATAATTGAAATCAATATGAAATATATTAAACCCATATTTTTATTTATCCTATATGAGATAAGTTTATTGGTTATATTTAACGCGCTCGGTACCTATTTTCCAGATATGTATGATTATACACTAAGTCCTTTCATTCCTAGTGATAATATAGTTTATGAAGAACTGATCCTCTGTAATTTTCTTATTCCGTTGAGTGGTTTAGGTGGTTTTTTGGTCGGAGGATATGTTCTGGCACCGATTATTCTCTACCTTCATAAAAAGTTCTTTGGAACGAATTTAACCTACGGAATTCAACAGAAGGAAAAGGTGAGAGATATATCGGTGTTTCATAAGGCATTTTTTCCGGTAATGCTTGCCATCAATATCGCTTCAACGATCTTGATCTCAAGCGAAGGATTAGTAAGTGATTTGATCCTAGCGCCTGTGTTAGGCACCTTTGAATCAACCAGCAGTGGGCAAGCATTAAGGAAGGCCCTTACGCTCTTGCTTTTATTCCCCATTGCCTTTTCGATATCGATGTTTGTGTTCTCCTCGGTATGGTTCTTAAAGAACTCGGGCATTGTATATTCAAACGAGAAAGAAGTTGAATCCCTATCTGAGCCTTGGGTCATTAGGTCAGTAGGAGGGTGGTTTCACACCATCTTGAAAGGTTATGCAGGAGTTGGCGTGATAATTAACTTTACAACCTTCCTAATCGCCTCTATAACCTCCATTGTGGTGAGTGTGGGAGATGTAGTCCTTTGGTTAACCGTGATCTTATGGTTTGTAGGAATTTTCCTATTATTACTGGCTGCGGTTCCCAGTCTAATCTTGAACGAATTAATACGGAAAAAAAGTGCAAATTTCGTCCAAAAATACGCTTATAAATTGGGAATTAATCACATTGTAGAGATGAGGTATAATTTAGGGGGAAAGATTGATATCGAAGGTTCTAAGAAAGATAAATCCAAAAAAAGCAAGAGAGACGAATCTTCAGAAGAAGGTGTCGTAAATTTGGATATTAACCATGAACAAGAACATCTCGAATCGGATTAGGCTATGTTAAGTATAACAATTTACCCAGAAAGCTGTTAAGGTCCATTATTTTTATCTCCTTTTTTTCTTTCTCCGTTAACCCAGGCTCCTGCAAATAGCATGTAAAATGACTTAGGCACTTCGGGCATGATACCAACATATAATCAGCCCCAGTCCGAACCGCTTCTTCTAACCTGTTTTTCCGAAGGATTCGAGTGTACTCATTGCATCCCGAAAATGCTGAAACTCCGCAACACTTTGCGTCTTGTTTAGTATTTTCCATTTCTATCAATTCAACACCAGGTATCTTCCGTATAATTTCTCTGGGAGCATCATATAATCCGTCGCCCATACGGCCCAACCTACAAGGGTCATGGTATGTAACCTTGACGTCTAATTCCTGTGAAAAGCGTAAACCTTCAAGAATATCATGTTCAAGGAGGTATTCGGAGATATGTTTGACCTCAAAGTCAAAATTCTTTGTAATCTTGGGATAGTCGAATTTCCAAGTTCTGTATCCTTCAGCACATCCTACAATTACTGTTTTTACCCCCGCATCTCGGTATAGGTTAACATTGTATTCAGCTAGCGCTTTAAAGGTTTCTGTATCTGCTTGTCCCCAAAGGATATCATGCCCACAGCACTTCTCATTGAGAACCACCGGTGTAATCCCACCCTCATTTAATAATCCGATAATCGCTTTTGCGCTATTAGTGTAGGTTATATCCAAATAAAATAAAACATCCTCCATAATTGGGAGGCAGCCCACGAAATATGCGATTTCTCCGGATTTTACCGTTTTCAATCCAGAATTTTCAAGAAAATCCAACTTATTAGTGGGCGTAGGACTTTCCACTTGCATTTTGGTGATTAAAGGGAACATTCCCTCGTGTGTTTCACATTGAGCGATTTTCTCTGCTTCATACTCGAAATCTTTTGCACCTTTTCTTAATTCAAGAATTAATTCTGGTATATTGACCCCTTCTTTATCCTTTGTCATAGGACAGTACACATTGCACTGTCCACACGTGAGGCAGCGCCAGATATTATTATTGCGGAGGGCCTCCTTGAGCGATAAAAATGAAATATCGTTAATCAATTGTCGAGGTGAAAAAATAGCCAAGTGAGATAACGGGCACACATTTGTACAACGATTGCAATCAAAGCAGTAATTTACGGCGCTTTGGATTCTTTCGGTAAGGTTTTCAAGGGAAACGTTTCCACGACCCGCTTCTTTTTCTGTAGTTTCGGTCATTTATAAAAAAATATGTATATAGTTGTAATTATAATTATGTTTTAATTAATTTTAACACGATCAATTAATATCAATTAAAGATTAAAGAAATATGCTTTGATTATCCTATGAAACTTCTTCCACGTAAAGGATATTAAAAACATATTCCAATGGATTTAAGGTATGGAATTGATTTCACTATTTTTTGGTTTGTATATCCACTTTTAATAACCTTTATTAGGTATTTTCTCTATATTATTATTTAACCCAACTACAAATTAAAATTAAAATTAAAACCTCAATAAAAAAAAGTGAATTAAATTGATTAGTAATACACCAATTTTTCATGATTTGGGCGCTATCAGGTTTTTCCAAGTATATATCGTACAAGGAATCTTATGTGTGTTCTTTCTTCTCCTTGCTTATCGAATTATAACGCGTAAAAGTACCCGATTAAACCTTATTTTCTCGGCGTTTTATATTAGCGAAGCAATTGGGCTAATTATTAATTTTATATATGCTCCACTGGCAATCATACCTATAGTTACAATATTGAACTTCATGACGAACTTTTTCAGCTTTTATGCCGTAATCTTCTTGCTTCTCTTCTTGCTCATCATCTCGAAGTCAGAAGCCGTATTTAATAAGTTAAAGCAAAGAATTCTAATAATTATTACCGCAATCTTATATTTTTGTATGGTATTTATCGCATTTATCCCCCAGCTTGGCGTTGAGATCTCGGCAGGGAACGACTATACTCCTAATTGGGGTTTAGTCTTCTTCTTGTATTTATTGATTCTCACTATGGTAAGCGCAACCATCCCCACCTTCTATTATATTTTGAAGGTCTATAATAAGTTCGAGGATAAAAGTATGAAAGAACGATGGAAATTCTTCCTATATGGTGTCATCCTTCTCTATGGCTTTTTATATCTGGTCTATTTCAGAAATACGTTTTGGCCGGGATCTGATATCAGCACCGTTTTATCCATAATAGGGCTAGCTTTAGTGGTATGCGGGTCGATTGCGATTTACTACGGTGTGGGGCGGCAATTAGATTAGAGCCATATAATATTGATCACCATTGATACCATTGTTTCTTTAAAGGTTGATTAAAGAAGAACTTTTTTTTTTTCCTTTCTTTTATATAGATAGGAATCATCCATAAAATTCTATATTAAGGAATCGAAATTCTATACTGATAAAATTTGTCTGATGAACTCTCTCGCGTGAAAGGTATTGGTCCGAAAACAGCAGAACTGTTTATCGAAGCCGGAATTATCTCTATCAAAGCAATTAGCGAATCAACTCCGGAGGACCTTGCTGAAATAAAGGGAGTGGGAGTTATTTCTGCAAATGCTATTATCCGTAGCGCGAAGCAAGTCATTAATGCCGAGAAAGGAATTGAAAAGGTTTTAGATTTCATTAAGGATGAATTTATACACGCGTGCCCCAAATGCGGGGGTAAGATGGAGCGAAAGAACATTATTTTGGGACCTGAACGACACCTAAGTGTAAATCAATGTAAAACATGTAAATTTTATCTTCCGGTATAGGATAAAAATACATCGATATTGTTAATTTCGATACTCTTTATTACTTGTAATTTTATGTACGTTTAGGTAAAATATCTCCATTCCAGGTATATTTAGGAAAAAAGGATAAGGTGGCAGGGAAGAGATTTGATCTTTGAGCTCGGACTTGAGCTCGAAATTTGAACTCTCGAAGGCCTTTGCCACTGGATCTTAAGTCCAGCACCTTTGATCGGTCTTGACCCTTATCGATTTGACCTCTAGCCTCCACGACTGGTATCGTCGATGACATTGACCAGACTCGGTAACCCTGCCGTCAGGGCGCCATATTTCGGCATTTCGGTTCCCAAGGAACCAATATTGATATTAGTTTAGAGATGGTAAATTAAGCGTTTGAACTTATTTTTGCGATTAGTAAAAATGTGTTATTAATATCAATTATATTAATCAAAAATAATGATTTTAATATAAATTTTTGCTTCAAGATTGAGGGCTAAATCAATGGAATAATACGATCTGGTAACAATGCATTATCATAAAGTAGATAAATGATTCAATTTTTCGGACATTTTACGGGAAATAGTCAAGCTCGCCCTTTTTCCGTGTAGACAATCCACCCAATAAATAAATTAATACCACTATAATCCGTAAGGTGGATTAGTAATTTTGGTTTCTGTTTTAAATAATAATTTCACAAAAAAGGGAGCATCCCGAAATGTTTCACGCGGATACTTTACATTCCAATTCCATCAATCCGCTTCAAATGTAGAAGATAAATACTAAGATTTGTGAATTAAGAAAGAAAAAATTTATAGAGGCTTAGAATATACATTTCTTAAATTCTCCTAAATATGCAGAGGTTCTAGTTAATCAGGTATATGAAATGGTGAATCATTTAAAACAATTTCCGAAATGAGGAAGAAAAGTTCCAGAATATAATAACCCTAAATTAAGGGAAATCTCTTATAAAAATTACCGTATTGTTTATTTAGTAAAACAAGACCATCTCAAAATTATTTCCATGATCAACGGAAGCAGAGAATTAGACCTTTGATTTCTTAATATTTTATTAAACATACCTCTTCATGTAAATGGAAAGATCCGTCAGAAAGAGAAGCATCATTTCTCCTTTCAATAGAATTCTGCTTCAAGATTGAGGGCTAATTTAGGATTTATCCGATCTGCTAATACTTACACTATCTATTTTATAACTTTTTAAATAAGGTATAATAATAATTATTATTTATAAATGATTATATTCGTTAGATTGAAATTATAGAAAAATAATTAAAACATAAAAGGTGTAAAGGAAATTCCCGTTGGAATACTCGTAATTAGATGGGACAACGAAATCGGCCCTATTAATGAGGGTTTTTACCCGGACAGTCTTCGCATAACGAACAACTTACTTACACAGGTTTATTCAAGTCATCGTTATCAATCCTTAAAGCCCGGATTTGCCAGCATCAGTCTAGAAAATTATAAGGTCGTATCATTCTTTTCTGGCGTTGGAGAAGAACATATATCCGTGGAAAACTATGTCGTCGCCCTCTTGCTCCGTAGAGACGAAAAGCCCCACAAATACCGCGAGGCACTGAAGAAAATCGCAGCAACAATTCTGGATAAAATAGAAGGGGACGAGTTTAGAGAAGCACTTCCGGAACTTTATGAAGAATTAGCAAATATATAATCTTTTCATTTTCTTTTCTTTTTTCCGAAATCTGAGTTAAAATTAAAACAGAACGGTAATTATTTAGAATCTCAGTTCAATGTAGGGAATATAAAGCTAAAATTGAAAAATAGAAAAAATGAAAATTTAAAGCCCGTGAGGAAATACTTTTATTTCTTTATGGAAACTTTTCCTTGCACATCTTCTTTCACGAGCCCCTTATCCTTTAAGGTTTGAACATGTTTTTTAACGGTTACAATGGGTAAGCCTAATGATTGTTTTAACAATTCCATTTTGACTCCTTTTCCACCGATATCCCTAATCATTAAATACGCTTTAAAAAGAGAACTTTCCTCCATGAGGTCAATCAATTTATCGAATTCATTCAAGCGCGCACTGGCTTCTTCCTTATATTGTTTTAATTCTTGAGTGGTCTCTTGTAAGTCGGAAATGATCTGATCTTTATATTCAACTTGGCCTTTTAACTCATCCAATTTTTCACTAGTCTCTTGCAATTCAGAAAGCTTTTTATCTTTTTGTTCAATTTCAGTGCTTAATTTGTTTACTTTTTGATCTAAATTCTTATATTTATCGAGTTCTTGACTTGTATTCTCAAGCTTGATTATTCTGTTGTCTTTTTCCCTAATTTCATCGCGTAAATTCTTTACTTTGTCGATGAGTTCTTCATATTTTTCCTTTACGTTCCTAAATCGGCTGGCAAAATCTTTCGCTTCTGAGACCTTCTCAGTAGACATAAGCTTATGTTCCATCAATGAGGATTCAAACTCGTAAATTTGAGATTGTAATTCTTCCTTTTCTTTAATGTAGTGCTCTTTTTCTGCCTTAAATTCTTCCCTTTTCTTTTTAAATTCCTCTTCCATCCTTTGTTGATATGCCCTTAATTCCTTGATTTCAAGATCTAATTCCTTAATCTTATCCTCCTTTAAATTAACTTCCGCATTTTTTTCGGCCAATTCCGTTTTTATCTGGGCGATTTTTTCGAAAGACTGGTTATATTTTTCCTCTAAAGGTTGTGTCTGTTTTTTTAATAACTCTAATTCATTGCGCAACTCTGCTATTTCTCCCCTTAAATGTTGTATATTATTGTCTTTTTCGTTAATAGTTGCCCTCTGTGTGCCAATTATCTCCTTTAACTCGATTACATCCGGTGGAAGGGTTTCTTGCTTCGTCTTCTGTCTATCCTTTCGCTCTATGATTTGTTCTTGCTCATTAATGATGGCTTTCTGTTTCTCTATCATCTCTTTTAACCGATCGATCTTTTGTTTTAATCGTGCGCTTTCATTTTCGGTGGTTTCGATCTTATCTAATTTGTTTTTTAAATTGTCTGACATAATCATTACTCCAATTTTGTAATTAACCTAATTTAATATTATAGTTTAGATTTATAAAATTTTATTTATATAATAATAAGAGATTATAATATAATAATAATAACTATTCCATATAAATTCCATTAGTATTGGTGATTTTTTTTTCCGTAAACCGATTAAAAATAGAATCCTTAGGTATAGAACTCTTAATTGAATGGAAACTTATGAGGGAAAAGGGAGTGAACAAAGTAGTTTTGAGATCGACCCGCTTTTTTGAAAATACAGATAATCTTTTGGATTATATTGAGAATAACGGACTGATGAGAGAGAATGAAAACGCCGATGGAAATACCGAAAATATGAATAAAAGATATAAGTTAGTGGACCAAATAAAAGATTATTGTGCTGGGAAGGAGATATCGTTGAGTATGAGGGCAAAAAAGTTTAATCTTTTTAATTTAGAAGAACTGTTTTCTACGGTGTTTTCTAAAAAGGTTATTACCTATCTAATCGATAATGTGCAATATGGGGAAACTATAAGTTATTCCGGGATTGGAAAAGGGATTAATTCGAGAGCATACCAAGCCATCGGGATGGTATTAAAAAATAATCCGCTTCCTCTAATCATTCCATGCCATCGCGTTATCCGGAAAGACGGCACGATTGGGGGGTTTATGGGTAAAGCCCAAAAAAAGAATGCATGGCAGATAACTCTTAAGGAAAAGTTATTAGAATTAGAAGATATATATACATAATAGAGTGAATATTAATTAGGTGGCAAAAGCACGCATGCAATACGCGGAACGGTTAAGGAAGTTGGGTACAGAAACAGCATTTGAAGTACTCCTGCAAATCCAAGATTTCCCAGAGGAACGGCGGGAAAGTGTCATCTCGTTTGCAATTGGAGAACCCGACTTTAATACCCCAGAACATATAAAACAAGCAGGGATTAACGCTATACAAGAGAATTATACTCATTACACCCCTTCCCAAGGTATCCCCGAATTAAGGGGTGCTTTAGCCGAGTTTGTCTCGGAAACAAAAGGTCTCGAGGCCTCTGCCGAAAATATCGTGGTCTTACCCGCAGCGAAATTAATTGTGGACTTGGCAATCCTTACATGTACTAACCCGGGAGATGAAGTTATTTATCCGAATCCCGGATATCCGATCTACGAAAGTCTCATCAATGCTCACGGTTGCAATGCAATTCCTGCCCAGTTGTGGGAGAGTGATGATTGGAACTACAACATCAATAACCTCAGGAGCAAGATTACAGAAAACACGAAAATGATTATCATTAATAGCCCCCAAAATCCGACTGGCTCAATATTAAACCAACAGAACCTAGAGGCGTTAGCCGAAATTGCCTTGGAAAATGACCTCTGGATCCTCTCAGATGAGATTTATTCCAATATTGTTTATGATAACAAGAAATATACTTCTATAGCCGCTCATCCGGATATGCAAGCACGAACCATAATCCTTGATGGATTTAGTAAGTTTTTCGCAATGACAGGTTGGAGATTGGGCTATGCGGTAGTTAATGATCAATTAGCGGAACATTTTACACGATGGGCGACCAACACCATATCATGTACAGCGAGTTTCGCCCAAAGAGCGGGTGTTGTGGCTATTGAAGGAGATAAGGCGGCTTCACAGGCAATGGTCAATGAATTTGAGAGGCGTAGGGACTTTATCCATAAGAGAATAAACGAGATCAATGGAATGTCCGCGTTAAAACCGAAAGGTGCATTCTATATTTTTGCGAACGTGTCGGAAGCATGCAAAATGAAAGGGTTAAAAGATAGTTTGGAATTTCAGGAATTTATTTTAGAAAAAGCAGATGTGGCGGTCTTATCGAGGGTATATTTCGGAAATAAAACGCCCCAAGAAGAGGATGAATATGTAAGATTCTCTTATTGCATTTCCTACAAGAAGATTGAAGAGGGTATGAATAGGCTTGAAGATTTATTCTTATAAAGGATCCTTATCTATGCCTCATTCACCGTTGAAGAAAATCTGGACTATGAATTCACCCTTTAAACACAAACTTCGTTCCAACACTCGCGTCAAATGCTTTAATCGTTTCATCGGTATTCTTCTTGACTTCATCGAGAAATCTTTTTCCTGTGCAATGGATTGGAAATAAATAAAGCGTGTTTTTGTAGAGTTCGAGGTTCTGTAAATATTCTATGGTGGATACTATCCTTTCATCTGATGCGCTGGCCATATGGAATCCCCCAATAACGTGAGAAATTGGCTTATCCGAGATAGAACGGATATAATCTAAAGTATTTTTAAGTCCTGAATGGCAGCATCCATTTAATACGACAACTCTGCCATCAAACTCGAAAAATAGGCATCTATCATCGGGAATTTTATCTACTTCCAGAAGGTTACCTTCCTTAATGGCAAAATAATCCGAAAAGTCCTCATCAGAGTGGTTTCGTGGAATCTCCCCAGTACACACTACTTTGAAACTATTCTTATTGAATAAATTGACTTTATCCTTGGTAAATTCAACCACTCCGTTTAATTCTGTAATCTTTTCCAAATTAATCGGCTCCTGATTTACTATTTTCATTTGGTTTAACAACGGAACAATATCTTGTCGATGCTTATGCTTCAAATCCGCAGATGATACATCGGCGGTTCTTCTGAAAAACCTTTCATAACGTGCTGCTTCGTGGGTATATATAGGGACTTTTTCTTCTGTCTCATCCAAGATATCATAAAGCCCCCCGTTATGATCGTAATGCCAATGGGAAAGGACAATGGTGTCTAAATCATACATTTGATATCCCCTCACGCCCATATTATGAATAAATGTGGAGTTTTGACCGCCCGTATCAAAAACGAACTTCTTGAGGAGTTCTTTATTTCCTGAAATAGATGATTCGCCTACCTCATAAATTTTAATTAAAAAACCCAATCCATGTTCCCCAATAGATTGAGTGGCAAACAATTTATTAAAGGTAATAAAATCAAGGTGCTGGGTATTGTGGTAATTTTGAAACGGGATGACGATATTGTTTGTTAAAAGTTCAATTTCAAGTTCAATCATTTTGATATCTGCTCTTATTAAAATAATTTCTCTATACTTTACATTATTCTGAGTTTAAAATTAACTTTATGGATT
>CAZDJH010000064.1:0-13096 GCA_964505645.1 uncultured archaeon
ATTTATATTAAGTACCATGTTGATTTACTTAAAGACCCGTTATTTTCAATATCCCTTAGTGCCGATATCTTACCAGAATTTTACTTAAACAATTATAGCTATTTCACAGGTATTTCTAATGGGACGAAGCTCATAAATTATAAAGTTTTGAACCAATCTGGTGAGGGAATGGTCTCTAATATAATATCCGCGCTAGAAAAGGTAAAGGAAAAGAGAGATCAATTGCATATTGTAAGTGTATGTTTAAGCGTCGGAACACTTGGCCCAGATATTTCCGGAATAAACACCGTTATTGATGAAATATGTAATAGTGGGACGTTAGTAGTTATTTCTGTGGGCAATTACGGCCCGCTTAATTCTAATACGATTAACTCATTAGCAAAAAATAGAAATGCTATCGTGGTAGGTGCCATAAACGATGAAGACCAAGTTGCTTCTTACAGTAGTAAAGGAACTACTTTAAATGGAGGTGGGATAAAACCCGATCTAGTCGCTCCAGGTGGAAGCATAATAGAAGGACATAGGTCTATTATAAGCGGAACTGCAAACTCGAATGATACTACTACGAGCTATGGTACCTCGATCTCAGCGGCAGTCGTCTCTGCCGCGATAAATGTCTTGATTGAAGCCAAATGGGAGAATTGGAGCCAATGGAATACCTTAAATACTACTGTGTATAGCAAAATCCTAAAGTCTATTCTATTAATGACCGCCACAGAAACGAATCTAAATAGGGAAGACGATCCCCTTACGGAGCTTAATGAAGGTAGTAATCAATACTCCCCTCGATTACACCAAGATGCTATAAATGCAACTCATAGAGCGGGATTGAGCGATGAACATGAGGGATATGGGCGTCTGAATATAGGAGCGGCGATAGATGCGTTGACGAAAAAAATATGGCCCAACAATACTTATAGGGGAGAACTCGCAAGTTCAATAAGCAATGCCCTTGGAAAACATGCTTTTGCGCGACAAGTAAATTTAACTGCCAATCACCAATATGTATTTAATTTAACTGATATTGATATCTTTTCAACTTTTGATTTTGATCTATATTTATATTCTAATGAAACAAATAGATATGGGGAACCAATCTTACTCACTTCTTCGAGAAGAAGTTTTCAAACTTTTGATTATTTATACTTTACTCCCAGAAAAAATGAAACAAATCCGATTTTAGTTGTCAAAGCAATTAGGGGTGAGAGTTCTTTTACACTACATCTAACTGAGGTTGATAATAAATTTGAGCCCGAACTTAGAGTTCCGGAAGTTTCATATGTGGGAGGGGCTAAAAACACCACCGTGTTAAGCCTTAGCAAAATTCAAGGTGATGATCTCCAAACAAATATCACGTTAGATAGATATAAGTTCTATGTAGAATATTTCGATAACGATACGGCAAATGTCCCACCCCAACAAGTATTCGTATATATAAAAGAATTGTCCAAAAATTTTACATTAACCCAAGAAGAGCCTCAAGATATTAATTATACGGATGGCGCAGTGTTCTCAAGTAATTATATAGAACTTCCAGATAATAAAACCTATCATTACAGATTTTACTTGATAGACGGTCTAAGAAATGCATCTCTTCCAGAATTAAGCACAGACTATTTTAAAATTAAAATTGAGCCCCCTTCTGTGATTAAAACGGTTCCTTATTTTCATAATTTCAATAACGGTTTGGATAATTGGACTTTAAGAGGAACGGGATGGGATATTTTATATCAAAGTAATCAAAATGATGATCGGTCACGGATTTATAATGGTTCTTGGAATTCTATGTATTTTGGGACATTTCATAATTATCCTGAAAATTATACTTATCAACCATTCGATACCGACACCCCTTTAAACGGTTCATTAACTTCACCATTTTATAATTTTACAGAATTGGAAAAAGATATGAACCCTATAGCCACAATAGGATTAAGAACGAGCATAAACTCGGGTGACTCCATTGAATTATTAATCAATGTAAATGGTACTGGCTGGCAAGATGTTCCATTAAAAGAATTTTCTAATGTTGAAAATGAATGGTATTTAGAACAAATAAACTTAACAGAATTTAACGGGGACTATATTAAATTTAGATTTATTGCATCGCTGGATGACATATTGGACTTTGAATATTACAAGGGTTTTATGCTCGATTCTTTTGCCATAAAAAATCATACTAATTATTCGCCACCTTCCATAATTAATGAAAAGATTGAATATTCACAGGATTTAAGCTTTCAAAGCGTTCAATTTTCTATTGATTATTTTGATCAAGACAATAATTATCCGGAATATGTCTACCTTGAAATAGATAATACCAATTATTCGATGATAAATTATTTTGGGGATTGGAATTCTAGTTCTAATAGTACAATGGACCGAGGTATTCGGTTCATTAAATCAATGTGTTTAAAAGATATCTCAAATAAATCGTTCCAGTTTCATGTTTCGGATGGAAAACTTATATATTCAACGGCATTATCAAATTCAAATAATAACTTGATCAGTTTTTCCACCCCATCTCCTCTGGAATATAATCGATTTCAAGAGACCGTCCCAATCGGCTTCGACTTTCCGGAAGATCTAGATAATTTCTATGTATGTGGCAAACCTATTGAAAGGGAAAGAACTGCTTGGCTCCAAGGGGACAATACATGGCATATAGTCCATAAATTATATAAGGAATATTTTTATGGAGGCAATCAAAACGAATTCAGCGCAGATATTAGAGGATATGGACAAGATTGGAACGCTCAATTAATTACCAGGCCATTAAATTCACTTTCAGAAAAAAAAGTATTTTTAGAATTTAAATATGAGATAGATTTGCAATATGAAGAATCGGTTTCGGAAAGCGAACGAGATAAATGCTTAGTCTCGATTTCAAATGATTATGGAGATTCTTGGACAAATCTAAAAACATATTATTTCAACAGTGAGGAATTACCAAAAGGAAATGAAAGTATTGATATTTCCGAATACATAGACAGCCCAGTTTTGGTTAAGTTTACTATAAAATCCAATGATTACCAAGGAGCAACCCCCGGTTTTGGATGGCTTTTATCCGATGTCTATATTGGTTATGATAAATCTAAAGACCATGTACCCCCTACAATATCAATACAAAACCCACTTGATGGAGCAGAAATCAATTCAATTTCAACAATCCAAGCAAACATAAAGGATAATAATGATAGCATAGACATTACCACTCTTCAATTAGAAATTGATGGACAAAAAATAGCTGTTCAAAATTACTCATATGATAATATCACGGGAAACTTAAGTTTCAATTTAGATACCTTCAATCTAAAAAACGGGTGGCATACGCTCACCTTTATAGTGCAAGATGATTATGGGAATGAGGCAGAACTATTAGTCACCTTTAAAGTTAACAACTTATTATTCACAATTATTAAAACAACAGTTTGGGTGATATGTGGAATCTTAATATTATCCTTTAATGGCTTTTTAATATATAAAGGAGTCATATATTTATTAGATGAAAGGAAATTACAAATGGGTAAAGAATCCCCAAAATTTCTGAAAAAAGAGAAGCTAAAGATTGTAAATATTGAAGAACTAGAGCAAAAACAATTAAAATATCCTCATACACTATACTGCAAATACTGCGATTCTTGGTTTTACTCTGAGTCAACATTTAATATTATGTGTCCTCTTTGCGGTCATGATCAAATTCATGCCGCCTATAACTGCTTAAATTGCGGTAAGTGGAATATAAAAGACACGCCAGGGAGAGAATATCACTGTAGTCGATGTGGGGTTAGATTGTTTAAACAAGATAAGGAAAGGATTCAAAATATCTTATTAGAACAAAAAGAAAAGGCACTAATTGAATTTAAAGAAGAAAAAAAGGAGTTCAGTATATTAGATTAAATAAAAACAGAATAAAAATACAATGAATATAAGAAAAACAATATATAATATCAAATCGAGATTAAATTTCCAAGCAATAAAGCAATCTTGGCTTGATCTGAAAAGGGATAAAGCTAAGTTAGTATTTGCATTATCTGGCATTATAATCTCAGTATTTCTTTTTATTTCTGTTTTGAGCATTAATGATAGCTTGAATTATAATTATATAAAACTTGCCACCATGACCACCGGTGAGCCAGATATAGTTATTTCTAGGACTATAACAGCCGATTTAACATATGATCCCTTTTTCGACGAAAATATTATAAGTAACGATTTGACTGATATTTCAGGAGTCGATAAATTCTTCCCGCGCCTAACTATGATTGTTGATGTAAGTTCCGAAACATCTAATAAAAATACAAGCATTGAGATTTACGGGTTAGATTTTATGGCAGAATATTCCAATGGGAAAATGGGTGATCTTGTTATAGTTGATGAGAATTATGAATCAACAAATCAGATTTATGATAAAGCCCCAGGTGATGATGAGTGTGTAATCTTGAGGAGCATTGCAGAATATTTCAATGTATCAAAAGGAGATACACTTCATCTGAGCTACCAAAATAATGAGCGTGATTTCGAAGTTGTCGAAATTTGTAAACAAGATCAAAAGTTTATGGAATTTGAAACTGCTTTAATTCTCTTGAATCTAGGGGATGCTCAAGAGATCTTAAATAGAGAAGGTGAAATAAATCTTATATATGGTACGATTGAAGATAGACAATCTATCTATGATGCGGGAAATCTTGATGGTACAACTCAAAGACTAAGAACTATTGGGACAGAAATTCAGAATCGATTAGATATAAATGAATATACTGTTTCGATGCCGAAATTAGAAGAATTGGAGGAGGGTCAATTTTATTTGATGATTGCAACTATCTTATTCTGGTTTATTATATTACTTACGGTTTTAATTACGGGAATTTTAATAAATTCAATTCTCTCAACTTCCGCTGAGGAGAGAATGAGGGAATTTGGGATATTACGGGTAGTAGGAGGTAAAAAACAGTTTTCTGTTAAAATTGTTTTATTTGAAGGTCTTCTACTTGGGGTTATTGGTTCAATTACAGGCGTTATATTAGGATTCTTTTTTACAGAACCACTTCTACGAATATTTCTCTCAACATACGATTTTGGATTCTCCAGCATAGATTTTATTATCCAACCCACAACAATTATAGCTGCTGTGGTGGTAGGGATATTAGTGAGTTTGGGTGTTTCTACTATTCCTGCGATAAAAGCTGCTAGAAAGGAATTGATTAAATCAATTACCCCATTTAGATCACAGGAGGAGGTTTGGGAGGTAAGAAAGGAAACCAGTGCTAAACTGAGATTAATACTGGTTGGTATTGCAATCTCGATTATAGGATTAATTATGTTTATTTTGATGCCTAGAGTATTTGTTACTGGGGATTTTATGCTAATAGCTGGATTATACATCGGTCTTCTGGCTGCAATATTAATTGGGTTGGTGTTCGCTTCTGTTGGTATTATTCCGTTAATTCAAGGCCTTTTTTTAATAATTATTTCTCCGGCTATAAAAAAATATTTCCGAATTATTAAAATATCGCTTAAAAGGTATCAAAGAAGAAATATATCAACAATTTTAATGTTTGCAATATCATTTTCCTTTATCTTTTTTATAACTACATTATCCGAGATGGAACAGCAAAACACAACTGTCTCCTTATCTTTTCAATATGGTTCAGATATTGTGATGATAAATGACGGGGGTAATGATATAGAACTATCGATGACAAAAGAAATGATTGATGAATTAAAGGATATGGAGCAAGTGAAAGATTTATCGATGGTGCTTCATAATACAGTCGATTTACAAGTGGCACTTGGCACTCTACTAGGAGGTAGCCAAGGGGTGGAAGATGAATCGATGGAACAGATATTTCGAGCTATGTTTTCGCGTTTTTTAGGAGATGAGCGGACTAAATATATTGTTCACGCTGCGAATATCCCAAATTTTGATGAAGTTGATGCAGGCTTTATTGGTGTTAATCAAGACTTTGTGAATATGATTGATAAGGATTTAATTGTTTGGAGCAGTCCAGGGAGCGGGAAACAATCCCTTACTAAAGTTTTAACGGAAAATAATACGTGTATAATTTCTAAAGCCATAGCAGACCGTTTAAATGTTCATGATGTGGGAGAATCCATACGATTAACGTTTTATGATCCGAAAGTAGAAAACGACCCCGGAAATATATCAATCTTCGAAGTCGTAGGAATCTCAGGAGGATTGCCGGGCTTTTGGAATTTTAGGAGTTCAGCTATGTCTGCTAGTGGAGGAGGAGTAATGGTATCCCTTGATGATTATCAGAGGCTGATGAATGTAAAAAGTGTCGGTAAAGACGAAATGATCGTTGATAAAGTGTACCTAAACTTGAAAGATGGTTCAGAGGCTAATGCAGCAGATTTTATGGATGATATACGCACCGCATATTCAGAGAAAGATTTTACAATTGATGATGTGATTTCAAAAATAAATAATGCACAGAAAACAAATGAAAGCCAGGGCGCGTTATTCGAGTTAATCTTAATCTTTACGGTATTAATCGCCATATTTGGCTTGATAAGCAATATGTATTCTGTTATTAGAGAACGAAAATTTGAAATCGGAATTTTGAGAAGCATGGGTCTAAAAACTCGAAATGTACGGCATATGTTTCTCGTAGAATCTATTATTATTTTGCTTTCTTCGGCTTTAATGGGTATGGGTATCGGTATTTTCAGTGCCTACTTATTGGAAACTACTATGGGGCTTATGACGGAGATGCCTGTGCTTTTCACAATGCCCTGGGAGACATTAATTAGAGTATTTACGATTTCTGTTATCGCTGGGATTATTGGAATGTATATTGTAGTGTGGAAGGTCAGTAAGCAAAATATAGTTGAGATTTTTCGACAAACCTTTTAATATTTTTCTATTTATCCAATTTTGAAAGTATACGTTGCATATCTTTCAAAAATAAGTTTTAAAATTTATCGTTTAAAGGTCGAGAAAAGTCAACGTTGCAAAAAATCCCCTTTAGAGGTGGAGATGAATCGCATAGTAAGTCACTACTTTAGGAGACTATTTACGTTTAAATACTTGAGATACCACATAGTAACTAACAGATATTACCAAATGCATTCCACATTACAGCTCACGGTAATACCTAAAGTAAGATCGAAAAGATGCCTTTTTGACGTAAATAAGTAAAGATTTAGATATTCTATCAAAGAACTAATAAAAAATGATAAAACTACAAATTAGAAAAAATAAAAGAGAAAGTTAATATGCGGTAAGTTCTGATGATCTCCTCCTCCCTATCGTAACCTTATAAATTATATATATTATTATTATTATGACTCCAATGATGGCTAAGATGATAATGATAAATATTAACAGATCCCAAATATCTGTTTGAGGGTTCAAATTTGTTTCTAAGATAGTAAGTTTGAATTCATAATCGTATTCATATACTGGATCTCCTGCGAGACTTTCACCCAAAAGTGAGGGATATCCAAATTCACTTGTATTGTTACCTAAAGCATTTTTAATCCAACTTCCCGCAGTAAATCCAAACCTAAGATAATCAATTTGATTAAAATAGTTACCGCCTTCGTTCCAAGTAGGATCACACGCAATCCAGCCAATAGCGGGAACATAATACTCCACCCAGGCATGGCCCAAAGTATCATCAGGCTTTCCAGTATTACCCCAATTATATGTATACTCTTGTCCAACTACAGGGCGAAAGGTTGGATCATTTGAAACTAAAAGTCCTGTTATTTTCCTGGCGGGGATATTTTGAATCCGTAGTAATGTTATCATTAAATCTGCATATTCTGAACAATCTCCTTTTCGATTCTCATATGCCCAAGATGCCCCCTTATGATCAGATTGGGAAAAATATTCAATATATGAGCTAATCCAACTTATTATTTTACTGGCTTTTTCTACAGGGTTGTCACCCGAATCAACAATGTTGTTTGAAAGGCTAATTAAATCGGGATCGCTTGTATTCATATATTCACGAGAAATGTTGCAGTATAAATCAAACATTATGTCTGAATAGTTATAACTACCGATATCGGAGTCTTGGATGTCTGAAAATGATATTTGGTTTAAAGTTACATTATAACTCTGGCTAATCTTCACCGAATGGCTAGATGATCCGTTTAAAGTGGCATTGAAAGCATCATACGTATTATTGAACCTATCATGAAAACCTAAATTTTCCGAATATGTTGAAACATCATGAGTTATATGATTATATAAAAGCTCGCTCTCTTGGTAGGGAGGACAATAGCGGGTAAGCGGTGAGTATTGAGTTCTATTATCCAACCTAGGTATCTTAAAGTAATACTTAGATTCTCCTTGGCTTTGACTTACTGAATAATTAATATCAACCCTATATTTAACGCTCTGAAGGATATTAAAATTTGAAACCCCATTGGATGCGCTCTTTAATGGGCTATATGTTTGAAACGATGAGTGCGAGATTAATGTAATCGCAGACCCAAATAAGAAGGAAAACATGAAGGACGCAATGATGCTATAATACACGAAATGATGTTTTTTTATATTCATATTCGAAGCGTTATCTTTGTAAATGCTTGTTTTAAAATTAATAACAATTTATAAATATAAATATGATTGATCTAATACAAAAGTTAAATATTCAAATATTAAATTTTTTGTATCGAGAATTATAACGTTTTTAAAAACTCGATTAATCTTTTGAGAGCATTTCCCCGATGTGAAATCGCATTCTTTTCCATTTTTGTAAGTTCTCCAAATGTTTTGTCAGATTTTTCGTTCGGAATGAAAATGGGGTCATAGCCAAATCCTTCCGTCCCTTTGATCTTAGAAGAAACCCTCCCTTCAACGTTTCCCTTAAATAAGTGAATGTGTCCGGATGGCTTGTGGTAAAACGCGATTACAGAGCGAAAACATGCCTTAGAACCCTCAAAGTCATCAATAAGGCGTAATATACCTTTGTTACCGATTGTTTTAAATATATATGATGAATATACTCCAGGGAATCCTTTTAAGGGTTGATCGACAAAAAAGCCGGCATCTTCGATAAAATAGGAGCCATTTACCTTATTCTCAATACTTTTCAATTTAAATTCGGCAACTTCATCTAAGGTATCTGCTTGAATTTCCGTCGGATTGAGATCTAATTGGTGTAGTTTAAAATTTAACTTCTCCTGAGCGAACATTTCGGAAACTTCGATAAATTTATGAGTATTTCCTGTAATGAAGTATAGGGTATTTTTCATTATTTAGTAGACTAATACTTTCTTCGATAAAAACTCATATTATTATTACATTATGATTATATAATTAAATAGTAAAATATTCAATATGTAGAATTATGGTTTTAGGGTATGGATAAAAAATTTGACTATATAGTAATTGGAGGAGGAGTTTCAGGACTCCACCTTGGTGCTCTCCTATCTCAGCATGGGGGGGTTTTGCTTTTGGAAAAGTCTGGTTCGTTGGGGGGAAGAGCGAGAGTAATTGAAAAAGAGGGGTTTAAACTAGACTATGGAATTCATTTAATAAGGTTTGGTCCGGAAAGTGCGCTAGGAGCATCATTATTAGAGGTCGGAAAATCAATTAGATTTATAAAACCTGGGAAGTCGTGGGCTTTCCTTCAAAGTGGTGCAAGGGAATTATTTCCAGCAGGAGGATTAATGGATGTTATTCGGAGTAGATTGGTCCCATTTCAGAAAACTATTCGATTATTATTGCAAATTAAAAAAATGAAAGAAGAGGAATTACAAAAGATGTATAATATCTCCTTAAATGAGTGGTTTAAAAAAGAAAATATCCCCTTACAGATACAAAAGTATTTGACTATGACTAGTTCGGCGATTCAAGTAAATCCTTTTCCGGAGCGATCTTCTGCTGGAGAATTATTACATAATATTCAAAGGGTGTTAGAAAGAGGTAGTGCTTATTATCCAAGGGGAGGATGGGAGCCAATTCTCACTCAATTTACAGATACAATTAATGAAAATGGTGGGAAAATAAAGCTCACTTCTAAGGTGGACGGGATTTTAGTAGAACATGGAGTCTGCAAAGGTGTAAAAATTGATGAGAAAGCAATATATGGAAAAGAAACTATCTCCACGATACCCGTCCAAAACTTATTCACAATATTAGATGAAAATCACTGTAATCCGAGTTTTGTAGCGGAATGCAAGAATTTGCGACCGACTGCGGGAGTTGCTATTGATTTTTGTTTGGGAGAAAGTATTAGTGATATAGATGGATTAATCTTCTTTGAAAAACCCTTAGGTTTTGGGATGATTACCTCCAATTTATCTCCCGAGATTTGCCCAAAAGGAAAATCCTTAATGACTTTCTTGACTGTTACTGATGTGAAGGAAATTGAAAATAAAACAAACGCAAAACAGATTTATAAAGAATTTAGAAATGAGATAATAAAACACTTTCCAAGAATAGAAGATCATCTAATTTACGAAAGGAGTTTATATTTGCAAGTAGTGGACGGTGTGGAAGTAAATGTAAATCAACACCAATTCAAACGACCAGGACACATCATTGAGGGTGTAGACCATCTATGGTTGGCGGGAGATAATGTTGGAGGAGAGGGTGCTGGGGGGGATGTAGGGCATACATCGGTAAGAGAATGTTATAAGTTGATAAAAGAAGTAAAGAAATAAAAATTTAAAAAAATTTAAAGGGATTTCGGGTCAATTAAAGGAACCACAAAGATATGCCATACAGGGTTACTGTTATAATTCACTTTTTTTACTGCTTTTTTGAGCCTTCGATGATACATTTCTGGGATACTTTCAACTATGTCTACCGTCTTTCCTTTTCCTATTTTTTTAATCAGAGGGATGCACCATTTTTGAGGTACATTTGCATACATTCCCTCAATTAAGATCAGTTTTTGATATAGTTCATGAGACTCTTCACTAAATTGATCAATTATTTCGTCAATGTCTTTCTCAAAGCCATCATAAGTACTTGTTTTGAATTTTTTAGACTTTGATTGTTTCTGCAAGTGTTTTTCATACTTCATTTCAAATTTAGTCACTATTTCAGTGGCGAGTCCGCTCAAGATCGGTTCAGTCGAGGCAGTTGACTGATTCTGAGGGTGCCTGATGATTAAAACAGCAAAAACATATTCTCCGGAACTAAAACGAGCTTCTAGGATCCCAGAACGAATTAGGGATACTCCATCCGGAAAATCCATTTCTTTGGCAAAATCTCTTAAGGCAACCAAGAATCCAGACATTAACTGGTCTCTTGAAGTCTCTTCTACTTTTACGATTGTATACTTATGTAATAATAGTCCTGATTTCTTACTTATGATATAGACCTCAACGGGATTAGAGATCTTCTCTGGATGCTCTTGAAGGATATTACCTTTCATCGTCTTATATGAAAATTCCTATTTATAACTTTTTGGTCTTCACATTACCTTCAGCATCAATTGATTGGAAAATTAAAGGTGATTTTTTTTCATCACTTTCATTAAAGCCAAACACTTCCCTCATAATCTTTAAGAATTCTAAGGGTTCAACACAAGCTTCTGGAGGTAAAACCCCTTTCTTATCCACCAAACCGCGCTGGATCATAACTGCTCCTATTGCAGCGGGTGTACCTGTGCCTTCGCCAAGCGCTTGACCCTTTGCTACTCCTTCAGATACAAGTGAGAAGACATATTTACGATATTCGCCCGTTCTCTTACGTTCTCCCTCGACAACAATCTTTACACAGCCTTTCGGTTCCCCAAAGTTAAGTTCTTCCAATAACTTTTCTCTTTGCTGAATGAGATAACTAATCGCAAAATCATAGGGTTGGATTTTACACCAGTCACCATTGATATCCTTGACTTTAACTGGCTCTTTACTATCTAGCCCAAGGGAGTGAATATCTCTAGTTAATTCGTAATATCGTTCGGGGAGAACCGTTCCTTTGTTAGTGACCCGCTTTAAACCGTCAATAAACATAGGTAAAGTGATAGGTTCCGGATGAGGATATGGATATACCCTATATTCTCCCTCCAGATTTATAAATTCGACATCTTCTTCGTATTTTTCACTATCTTTAGGATCCACCTTTATCGCTTTTCCCTCAATAAAAATGGGAATTGGATTTGACATACAATAAAAACGATGTCCAATAACTGCGGGTCCTTCATTCGGTTCGCCACCATGAATATGGAACATATCAATCGAATCACATTTATCCAATAAGTCGTTTGCAGCATATGCGGCTAATATGTTTGTAACCCCCGGACTAGAGCCTAAGCCAAGTATCGCGGTAATCCCCGCTTCCTTCGCAGCCTCATCAAGCTCTAATGCATCATAGGTGGCGCCTGTATCGTCGCAAACATCCACATAGTCAATCTTCTGTTTGACTACTTCCTCTAGAATAGGTTTCTCATATTTATAATATGGTCCGATACAGTTAACTACAATATCAGTTCCCTTTATTGCTCCACTTATCGAATCGGGCTGATTCGCGTTTACCTCTAAGGCACTAACCTTATCACCCAAATTGGCGGCCATCTTTTGAGCCTTCTCAATGTCAATATCCCCAATTATCACTTCTGAAAAGTCTGAACTATTGCTTAAAACATTAACCACGACACTTCCAACAACTCCACAGCCTCCAAGTACTATGGAACGGAAAGCGCTCTCTCCTACCTTTTCCACTTTAATGTGGTCAAATTGTTTTTCTTCTGACATTTTAACACTGTTTTTACAAATTTGATATTTAGTTAAAAGTTTCAAATTAATTAAAATTTTTACAAAAATATATTATCAAAAAAAATTTAAAGGCATTATTGAAGGTAAACGCGTATAAGATTTTGCTTCATCCTCTCTATAAGAGATTCTCCATGTTCATATAATAGATAAAAGGGGTTTTGAGTATTTAAATGAGAGAGGGGTTGTAATTAAGTAAATTACCATGTGTAATAGATATAAAATGGGATTTGGGGTGGTTTTAGAAGTCCGTAATTTTGCTTTTTCTCGCTTTGGAACTTTCGATTTCGAACTCGCTCTATTAAAAAATAAAGCTGAAATAATTATGAATAATAATTGAAATGCGCTATTGCAATTTGTCCCTGATGGAGCGAATTCGATCGCGTATCTCAAC
>CAZDJH010000065.1:0-11236 GCA_964505645.1 uncultured archaeon
GTCTTTTATATCAACATCCATACGTATAAGTTCCCCATTATCAATGTTACTTTATAAATATAAAATATAGTATAATTTTTTATACTATTCCAATAAAATTTATTACTCTAATAAAAATTAAGATATATTATAAAGTTATTTTAAATTTAAGGATATGATTTCTTTAATAGAATAGAATATTACGGATTATTTATAAAGAGGAATGCACTTTTGTAGAGAGAGGAAGCGGCTCCGAATGATTTTAGAAAAGAAAATCTAACGCATGATCCTTTCCAGTATCCCAGCATACGTAATAAACCAGATAATTGCGACAATGGTTAAAAAGATCCCTTGTACCAGTTTAGAGAGGAAGGTTAACGATTCTCCGATTAAAATCAAGAATAAACCAATTGCGAATAAAAGAGATTTAAGATCGTCATTTTTTTTCCAATTTAAAATAAACAAACCACCGTTAAAAATTATGATTAATGTAGATAAGATGGTCGAAATGCGATATTGGGTGAAAAATAAATGAAGGATGCTTAATAGAACGGTAACAATTATAAGAATTATTCTAATACCGAGTGATACCTCATAAAAAGTTAAAACAAAAATGAGCAACACTAATTGGGGCAATAATCCGATTATCATGAGAATATACTTCACTTGATTATAAATATCTAGTACCATCTCCGTGCTGAGAAACCAGACGAACCATCCAAATCCAGCAAGAAGAAAGAAAAAGACCATATACAGCGTAAACTGATTTCTTTCATCATAAAACCTCTTTACCAGTAATAATCCTATTAGAAAGCACGTTAAACTGATGATAATTAGCCCAAAACAATTCCAACAAACCATTTTTTTTACCACATCGATTTTAATTTTACAAATTTATCTTGAAAATAGTCTCTAAAAGTTGATTCGAATGCATTAAACCGGGTTAGCTCCCCGATGAAATTTTTGATATCTTCATTATAATCATCTAAGAAAATCTCTTCAATCTCCTTCAAATGTCTGTTGATGACCTTCGACTTTATCTTATCGGATGATTTTGAGATAAAATAAAGATTATACTCGTTATTAACCAAGAAATTGAATACTGAATCCCCCAAACTAAGGGAATTAATAAACCGATCTTTACCTTTATTAATCTCATAAGAAAACTTCTGGATTGCCGAGAAAAAACTACTAATTAGCGAAGAGTCCAGCTCCTTATTAGGAGAATAACTAAATAAGGGTATCCCATTGAATTTTACAATCCAAAACTCATCAACAATATACAGAGACATATTATATTCACATGAGTAATGTGAAATTATGAATTTTAATTCGATTTCTTATGTATTAAGAAAAAAAATAACTTTATTAATTTATAGATTCTTCTTATATTTTAAAATCTCATCTATATTTAAAACTAAATGGGAAGGTTTCAAGAATATTATGATTATGATTGAAATCCTTTATATTTAAATTCAAATTTAATAACAATGAACTTTATCAACTATGATTAACACTTTAGGCACAAAGTTCAATATATCCCCCTTTCTAAGGAATCTTTTGGATTGGGTGAGCCAGTTTAAATTAAAACAAGGAAGAGGTGACTTTTCTGTGGAATTAGATAATAAAAAGCCTTCCCTTTATGGTATATGCGATACAGTCTTTAATTTAGCGATTTCAAACCAATTAGAGGGATATCTTGCGGAGCGTCCAAGTGAAGATAAGGAATCATGGACTTCAGTAATTCAATCATATCAGAAGCCAGAAACGGGATGGTTTAAAGAGAGATTCCTAAATTACGGACTCCATTTTAAGGAACACTCCACCGCCTTTAGCATTGCTGCCTTAAAACTCTTAGGCGCGGAACCAAAATATCTTCTTAAAATAAAGAGTAAATTAAACACCCAAGAAAAAGTTGAAAGGTGGCTAAAAAAGGGACCTGAATGGGGTCTCTTATACTGGCCGGGCTCACACCGTGGAGGCGGGATTGGTGCGATATTTGCCACCCTTGGTCCCGACCACTATCCCCATCCTGATTTTTTTGAGTGGTATTTTGAGTGGCTAGATCGGAAAGCGGATGCAGAGTTAGGCTTCTATCGCATCGGTTGGATCCATAAGATTTTTAGGAACAGGCTTACCAAAAATGAATTAGGGGGAGCCGTGCATTATTATTGGATATATAGGTTCCTCCAGCATCCAATACCTTATCCTGAAAAAGTGATTGAATCAACATTAAGCCTACAAAATGAATGGGGAACATGGGATTCCCTTGAATCCTATTGTATCGATTTGGATGCCCTTTTCTGCTTACTCCGATGTTGTGAGCAATCTAGTGGATATAAAAAGGATGAAATCGAGCAGGCCATCATAAAATATCTCACCCATGTCGTTCCAAATATGAATAACAAGGACTTTTTTTTCAAATATTATAGGAATACCCATAAACTTACGGGTTATCTCAGTGCTTTAGCAGAGATCGATAAGTTTTACCCAAATGTGATAAAGTCGGACACCCCCTTAACTCAGACGCTTGATATCACTCCATGGATTTAAACGGATAGATAATTGGATATTTATTTTTTTATTTCTTTCCATTTATACAAAGCAATTTTTTATAGATTATAATTAAAGTTTAAATTAGATATTTCGTTTAATATTTTTATTAAACTAGTCAAATTATTAAGAAGAAGGTAAAATAAAGTGGGATGGATTTTAGAGCAAACCGGAATCAGCTGTCTTTGCCCGTCACCAGTAGAGGCAATTAAATCTGGTGCAATAGATATTGTTGAGGCAGTCCAAAACGGAGTAGCTAGCATCGACGAGGTGGCAGAAGCTGCAACCAACTACGTCGGTAAAAATATTGACGAGCTGAAAGATGAGATAGGAGAAGGGATAGAAACACTGGCCGATATTTCCAACGAGCTTTTTGATCGCCTTTTGAAACCCGCGATAGATAAATTACTTGAATGGATAAAATTCATGTTTGAATCTATTCTGGAGGGAGCAAACTTCGTACTAAAAGGTATAACAGATGTAGTTTTTGGAACCAGTAAATTCATCTATAAGTGTATTTTTAAGGTATGTCTGGATGAATATACGGTGGAAGACGTCGTGAGAGATATCTTCGATAAGGTATGCCAACTATGCGGAACGGATCTTGACACCATCGAAACTTATATAGAAGAGACTGAACCGTTTGCGACAATGATCAGTATCTTTCAAACTCTTTCTGATATTGTGGATAAGATCAAATCAATTGTAACGGCTCCTCAGCGATTCCTTGAAGATTTAGTCGATCAATATGTGAGACCATTTATTGTCGACTTTTTCGGTGATTTATTACCGCTTGATGCAATACCGATTGATGGTATAGAAGATCTTGTTTTAAATGTAGCGGTCGATAACTTATTTATTAACGCAATCGGGCAGCTATTTGGCGACGTCACCATGGGTATGCAGCGGTCAATGGATCACATCGTTGAATTCCTTGTCAACTTTGTGGGCAGTGAAGTTATGGATGGTGCGGAAGATCCTGCCGATGCGGGACTACCCTCTTGGACCATAAAAGCACTGGGAATTGTACTTGCGCTATGTGGAGTGGTCGTAGGATTTATAGGTTTTAACGACCAAGTAAAAGATATAATGGCAGGAGAAGCAAAACCCGGACAGGTAGGTACCGTTATAGCAGCTCTCGGATTTATGTTAGCGTATATGAATGTAGTGAATTCCATCGCAAATAGTGCCAGCAGCGGTAAATTCGACGAAGATCTAACCAAACATCTCAATGGTGTAAAGGTTACCAAGGATTTTGCACTCTCCAATTCTACCGCACTGACAATAACAATAATCGGTCTGGTTGATCAAATAATAGGAGGGGCAACCCCATATGAGTATCTCGTAAGTGGAGTAAGTTTGGTAATATGTATTGTTGGATTTTTATGCGCGATCACTACAAATGGTATAGCAGGTGACCCTATATTGGTATCTCTGGTGGAACTTTATGAAGAATTGGGATATGGCGAGGGGGAAGAACCCAATCTAACGGAAGCAGCACGGGCAAACGGCACGATTACCTCAGATTTAGCCTCAAAAATCAACATTCCCGCTACACTAAATGCAACACCTATCATTCAAGTTGAGAAACCATTTTACGGGCCTGGACCCGATTTGCTGTACTATTGCTTCACAGATACAGAATATGCTGAGCAAGTAGCGGAAGATCTAATCGATAATGATGGAAATATTATGGTATGGGTGTATACAAAAGTTCGAAATGAAAGTATCGCCCAGAGCAGGATCAATATTAGATTTTACTACCGAATTAATAAGGGTGCACTCCAATTAATTGGAGAAGCCACAAATAATAAAGAAGATGGTGATGTAATAGGTCCTAAAGAGGTCTTAGATTATTGGTATCAAGAATGGACCGTTTCTCCCGATATGGTTCCCGATATTATAAGGGGGACCTTGGAAATAGTGGCGAGAGTGGAGGTGGATGGAAATTACGATGAACAAAAAAGCGACCTACAAACATACAAGATTCTCAAAATCCCTCCGTATTTCAAGATGGATCCGATAACTTTAACAAGTAGCGGAGAGATTCAAACCACAACCCACGAAGATTCGGAGATATCAGTGGTAAGGGAGGGAGATATCCTGACATTAACTACTGAAATCAAGAATACAGGGGGAAGTTTTGCCCATACTACGCACTTTCCTGTTCGGTGGTATTTGGATGATGGAACCGGCCAATTAAAACAAATTGCAAAGCAAATCTATGCGTCACCGAATGATCAAGACTTTGAATATAATGATAAATTAGATGTAAGATTCGATATAGACACAACTAATTTAGGTTTATGCTCCCGTGGAATTAAAGGATGGATACGACACTTAAAAGTAGCGCTCTTAGAACAAGACTTTGATAAATGTATTGGGGAAAACATCCCGTTATTTTCGGGACCTAATATGGAAAAAGAAAAGGAACTCTGGGTGGAATTTAATTGTTGGGCGCCCGAATTAAGTAGACCAACCATATCTTTTAGTAATCAAACCCCGACAGAGGGGCAAACGATAATAAGCCGATGCAAATTACAAAATGTCGGTAAAGGGCCCTTGAACCTCCGAAAAGGCGATTTGAAGTTAATAGAATTAGACATAAAAAAATTGGAACTAAATTCTACGGAGTTTAAGCGGTTTTTTGATATCGAACTTACAGAGGGTAATTTTGAACTCATTCCATTTGATAATGGGACCTCAAATCTAGCATCCGAATGTAATAAGATAAGTTTTGAGTTTATTCCAACATCGGATTATTGGATTGACGCTATAGAATTAAAATCTCTTGGGGCAAGCGAAGAAATACGGTTTCAAGACTTGAATATATCTTACTTGGGGTATACAATCGCCGAATTTAATGAGTATTCTTCGGAAGAGGGGATTCATTACCTTCAAAATCCCATTATATTGAGAGAAGGGGAAAAATATTTCTTTGAATTTACAGATATTTCTGGAGAAATAATGATACAAGATGGAATTTATTCTATTGCGGGTCGAAACGTGATAGAGAATAGCGTAATTACCCTCAATAACGATTCATTGCTATATTATCATCCTAAGCTGAAGCTTCATTGCTCTAAAACGCTACCTCCAAGCTCACACGGGTTTGTGGAAAAGATTATCGAAACCGAAGACAAAATAACAACCAGATATATAAAATGGGCATATGATTCCGAGCAATTAAATATTCACACTTCTCACGAAGAGGGCATTGCAATAATAGAAAAGGAAGTAAGAGCGTTCAAATTAGAGTGCAGAAAAAAGCGAAAATTCATGGGCCACATACCTAATATAGAATATACCTTAAAGTTAATCAAAGAAAATGATGTAGATGCAGTTGATATTGAGGTCTCGTTAATCCCTCCGTCAACCCAAGAAGATGAATTCATACCCTATTTAAAGGAAGGGAGCATCCCAGTTGAGAATTTTACATGTAGACTGACTGACACTAAACCAAAGGTGTTTCTTGCCGGGATTTCAGCATCTAAAAACATTAGAGCGGGCAGTAGCTTTAGCTTTTCCGTAATAGCAACAGCAAAGGTTGAAGAACAGGATATTGAACGAAAAACTGACCTCTCTTTCACCCTTACTAAGGACATTTCTTCGATATTTTCCATTACTTGCGAAAAAAGCACCGATCGGCTACAGCAAACCTATAAGACCAGCTACCAGTTGGAATTGATAAATAATACAAACAAATCCTTGTTTTTTGAATTAGAGTCAACTGGAGAATCTGAAACAGAGCCTCAAAAATGGGATTATCTGTTTTTTACCAATAAGAAGAAAACATATAAAAGGGAATTAGGGGGCGGAAAAATGAACCTTCGTTTCGATGTGATTTCAAAGACTAAAACTGAGTCGGTCGAGGTTCGAAACCTTGTGATGACAACTTATTCTTGGGACCCCATGAATTTGGGAAATGAAAAATTTATTTTACAAAAAGAATTGGGATTATTGAGCATTTTTGAGGAAAAACCACATCCACTTGCGATGGTTTTTCGAGCATCTCCGAATGCTGCAGACCCGGGCATTAGTGTTAAATTAATAGCTCAATTTCACATTTTCCCATCCGCAGAAATGGATATATATAACGTTTCTATTGAACAAAAAGGGGATGTGGAATCGATTAGCAGACCTCCAAGAAGATTCCAGTTAGAGCGGGGAAAAACTCGAAAAGCAACATGGGAGGTAAAAATTCCCGAGGACGCACCAATCGGTAATAAGATACCCATTAGACTTATCGGAAAGATTGCAGAAGATCCCCGAGAAATCTCCTCTATCGTTAATCTTAATGTTACCAACTTTAGAAATAATTTTGAGTTCGCCTTAAAAACGGATTGGAGGATATTACCGGTAGTTAAAGGAAAAAGCTCAACAATTAAGATATCGGTTGAGAATTTGGGAAAAAAAACGGATACCATTAATGTGAATTTACGTGATAACTTGCCTCGAGGATGGTACTATTCTCCCAACAGAAGGCGGCTTTCGCTTTTACCTGATGGAAAAGCATCGTTTGAAGTCTCTATCCATGCGCCCAAAACGGCAAAAACGGGAGAAGGTGGTATTATTACCGTAATAGGTGTGAGCAGGGGGAATGATTCTCTAAGCCAAACAAAGAGGGTGACGGTTAAAGCAGCCAGACCGGGCTCAAAATGGAGCATTCTTCTCAAATCGAACAAGAACGAGGGCATAATTCCTGTGAAAGGTGGTGGAGCAACATTTGATCTAACACTAATTAACAACGGAAATCGACCTCTCGGGGATGTAAAGCTGTACATTAAACATAATTACCAACCCATCCAATTTAAGACAAGTATTGAACCAAATGTAGTTAATTTAAGAAGGATGGGCTCGGTAAAAGCTGCCAAAGCAACCATAGAACCACGTATTTGCGGTCCCGGGGCTTATGCTTTTAGTATAGTTGGACGATGGGAAGAAAGAATCCTCTATGCTCAAGATGAAAAGCGAGTCCAGGTTAAATATGGCAAAATGGCATTCCTCAAAAGTAAATATGGGATTTTAACTATAGGGGCTGTTATTGCCATTATAATCACGATAATCGTGATAATTTCAATTCTTACAAATATTTAGGAATAATACGTGATTTTTTGAAACTCAAATTTAAATTTCTTCTTTTTTCTCCGTTTTTACCATGTGTTTTCAATAAAGAGGAGTGGGGGAAGGATCTAAAGAAATTTAAGGATACACTAAGTTCGAATGAACCTAAAAGCTCAGGACAAGAGGTAAAGAATCAACTTATTCTTAGATACGATGGGCTTGGATTTTTTAAAAGTAATCAGCCTGTAACCTTTCGATTCTCCCGCGCTGCAATGGAAGCATTACTGCTCGCGGAACAAAATAAAAATTTGGAGAGAGAAAAACTCCTCAAATTAATAGGAGATACATTTGACATATCGACAATCCAAGTAGATTCATTTTTCAGGAAGCTTCAAAAATATATCGGAAAGGCGGATATTGAATTTTGCGAAAAACCATCCTCTCTAAAAGATTTAAAAACCAATCTCCCATTAAGCGTCCAATGGGAAATTACGGGAGCATGCAACCTACATTGTGCGCATTGCTACGCGGAGGCAACGGAAAGTCCTAAACCTAATGAACTCAGTTTAACTGAGATCTTTGATTTAATTGATACCTTCTCTGATTATGGAATCCAATCGATTCATTTATTAGGTGGAGAACCATTTATGAAGGAAAAAATCCTTCGCATCATTGAAAGGATCGTAAATTCTGGTATGTATTGTCATATATCGACTAATGGTACACTAATAACTAAAAATATCGCCGAAAAGTTAGGTTCTTTTGAGAATTTAACGGTGGATGTGAGCTTAGACGGGGTGTGTCCAAACGCTCACGACTCTTTTCGGGGGGTTCCCGGAACATTTAATAAGGTTATGAATTCTCTACGGTTATTAAGTGAGTCTAATATTAACATAAATGTAACATCCGTTCTGGGCAGACATAATATATCAGAAGTCGAGGAGTTGATCCAAATTGCCGTTGAAAATAACGCCAAACGCATCCAATTTTTAACTTTTTCTACAACTGGACGTGGGGGACAAGTTCAACAGGAGTTAGGATTTAAAAGCAAAAGCATCCCCGAAATTAGAAAAAGACTCATAGATTTAATCCTTACCAATTTGGATAAGATATATATTGATGCTCCCTTTTTAGGGCTCAGCCCCTTAATTTTTAGATTGTTCGAAATACTAAATTATCCTAGCTTTGGAAATTATTATGAACTACTTCTTGGTTGTAATGCGGGACTCACAAAAATGAGTATATCTCCCACTGGTAGTGTGATGCTGTGCCCCCAAGTGAGAAGGACTTTCGGAAATCTACGTAAAATCGACTTTTTGAAGGTGTGGAGGATAATCAATAAGTATGCTAAGAATAATCTGCGTTGTTCTGATACGGAATGTGAATTTTTAGAATATTGTGGGGGAAAGTGTCGCATTAGTAATTCCTTTATTGGGCGAGAAAGCACCGACCTTTAGGGCGGTAATAAATCGCATTTTAGAACACATTAATTCAAGACCCTCATAACATTTAAATGGAATAGAGCAATATTAAGAATGATGAATGATACCCAAATTCATCACCGACCGTAGGGACTACGGGGGTTAGCGTTTGGAGAGGATGTGAAACTGATGGTATGTTAGCAATCCCCGATGAATTACGAATCTATCGCCCTTTAGGGCGTGGTAGTTCAATTTTATCTAATATTTATTAGTAGATGTGGTTGAATAAAACTGAATGTGTCAATAAAGAAAAAAGCAAAATTAACTTTCATCCTTTTAGGGATTGGTTGTTTTATAATTGGTTTGATTTTTAATCTTCCTTCCACCGATGTTGGCAGAACTGAAACTACGATTAATTTAAACCCTGGAGATCACAGTATTGAGGTATTAACTTCAAACTTAAATCCAAAAGAATATGGTCTAAATATTCAACTTTATGGCTCCTTGTATTTCACTTCAAATACAACAATATTGGTAATAAATAGTACAGAATATCAAAGATATGGGGAAGGTGTGCATCCCGCGAACTTGACTGCTTTCTTGGAAATAACTGGAAATTACGTTCCAGCGTCAGAGCAATTAAATTTCCAAAAAACTTTTACTATTTCAACATTCGAATTTATAGCTATTGTTATCATTAATCATGAGACCTCTCAAATTCATGGGTATGTGTCAAATATTTATAGCATCACAACTCCTATCTACTTTCTTGGGGTTATAATGATGATTATAGGATGTATAGTTTCCTTGAGTGCGGGCGCATGTTACTTTATAGGATGGAAACGATATTTTATTATAGGGGTCGAAGTCAGCACGATCTTTTTCTTGATAAGGATAGGCATTTTTCCAATACTACCCGAAAATTTTAATATGCTCTCGATCCTCAATCTATTTGATATTGAGATCTACCGAGATTTTGAATATTATTATTGTCTATGGGCTGAACTGTTCAGAGAGGGACATTGGCTCTTTTCAGGTATTTATGGGGGCTACAGTTATGGTCCGCTATTTATGCTTGCCCTCGGGGTTTTCTCATTTATTCCGATACCCTTATGGAGTATTGCCATCCCCCTATTAATCTCTACAATTGGTACAGGGTTTCTTGTATATAAGATTGCAAAAAAGATAACAAAAAATGATAATTATGGAATAATTGCTATGCTCCTTTATTTTTTAAATCCATTTACCTTGCTATATGGAAGTTTTGGCTGGTTAAATCCACCTTTATTTGTGTTTTTTATACTTTTAACATTTTATTTGATACTCCAGCAAAAATATGGCTGGGCAATCCTAAGTCTTGGAATATCAACGATGTTTAAGCAGTTTGCTATCATTTTTTTCCCAATTATACTAATTTTAATTTTAAGGACGAAGAAAAACTCTAAATTATCAGGTCAATTCAAAGATTTGTTTATATATGCTTTTGAATATTTTGGAATAATATTTATTATTTCTTTACCCTTTCTAATTGTTAATTTCAATATTTACATCCAAAAGTTCCTTTTAGGGGGAGCAGATATCAGTTTTGATTATCTTACAACGCTCTACCGCTCTCCTGGGGCCATGGTCCACTTTAATACGTTCTTCTTATTAATTGGGGCTCCAGACATTATCACAAACGTCATCGCATTTTTATTAAAATATTACATTCTCTTTGGGGCTTGTCTGCTTGGGATTAACTTATTCTTACTATTATATTCCCCGAAAGAGGCGGATAAATCTTATAAAAACGAGTTATATAAATTATCTTTGTTTTTATCTATCTTCATAATATTTGCTTTTCAGATTTTTTATCCCCGCGGTTCCTTTAAATATTATCTTATTCTATTAGCTCCATTTATTTCCATTCTTTTTGGTGCTAAAATAAAAGAAGAAAGCAAGGAAAGTTTTAGCTTTAAACTGATTAATCTTGTCCCTACAGTAATTTCTTGGATAATCTTCTTTTTCAACAGGTTCCTTTATTTCTGGATTATCATAGCTTGGATGATGGGATATATAATAATTTTATATCAAGCGTTAAAAAACCATGGTTCTTTTCCCATCTAATTATTTTTTTTCTTTTATACATTCTCTTTATTTTTCAACTTTTTTCCGGAATTCCTTAAGAAATTGTTGCTTATCATCGTGCTCGTACCACGCAGAGGCTTCTTTCTCGAGTT
>CAZDJH010000065.1:11246-13027 GCA_964505645.1 uncultured archaeon
GAGTTCATAAGCTTCGTCATAAGGCTTGTCCATCAAATGATTCGAGCATAGTTTTATAGAGTTCAATACCGTTTGGTTCTTTGTGGACAAAAACCTTGCTTTCTTGAGAGCCATTTTCATTAAATCGTCCTTCGAGTCTGCAATTTCGTCTAATAAATTAATCTTCAACGCTAGCTCGGCGGAGATCTTTTCAGCAAACATCAACATGCGTTTTGTCCACGAGATACCTATGATTTTGGAAAAGAGTATTGTACAACCAGTTCCGGGAAAGATCCCCGAATAAATTTCAGGCATCTGGAAGAAACTGTCCTTAGTGGCGATACGATAGTCGCAACACACTAGAAACACCACCCCCTCCCCCATTGTTCGCCCATTGACAGCACAAATGGCAGGCTTTCCGTTATATAATAATTTACAAATATCTGCCGCAGTACTTTCTAATTTTTTCACCGCCTCATGGTCGCTTCCATCGATATAATCCAGGTCCATCCCCGTGCTAAAAGAATCCCCATTATGGGTTAAAAGAACGCCCCTAATTTTGTTTGATTCTTGGCAATATTGAAGTACCCTTTTAAGATTCGTTAATTGATCAATTGAAAAAGCATTTGCTCTGTGCGTTCGGTTTAAAATAATCATTCCAAATCGTTTCTTAACAGAAAATTCGATATAATCCCCAAAGTTCGATTCTGAAGGTGTCATAATACTTAATTATGGTATAGATTAATTTAGATATTGTATTAAATAAGCTAAAAGTCCTTAAAAAAATTAGGAAAAAGAAAAGAATAGATTTAGTGTGGATTAGACGGGGATATTTCGCTCTCGGAAAATTATGAGGGAAGCAACAATCAAAGCTGCAGAATATAGAGATAATACTAAAACATCCAGAAAAAATGTCTCCAAGGAATCTTCAATGAGTAGAGTTGATGTGTCGAAATAATAAAAGATACTGAAATATTTAATATCGTGGAACTCCTCAGGAAAGAGAGCATAGAATTGCCCAATCATGTAAAACACAATCATCACCGAAAAACTTACAATCAAAGATTTTCTCCTACTCAAAAAGGTTGAAAATAACAAACCCGTAGTGGCTAACGACAATATATGTAAGCTTAAAAGGATTAGAGAAAAACCGATTGCTCCAATATTAATTTGCGTAGGATCAACATTAGGAAAATTAAAGATTCCCAAAAATATAAATGCGGCAGCAATGACAACCAATATTACTATGGAAAAAATATATCTGAGCAATTTCCCTGTTACATATTCCCATCTTTTCAGTGGTTTGGTAAGAATTATATTGATTGTTTTTTCTTCAATCTCAGTTGGTATATCTTGGGATACTTTCAAAATAAAGTAGAGACCAAAATACATCCAAGCAAAACTATAAATATAGACATTCATAAACCCTTCAAAAGTAGAAATCAATAATTGGCCTCCCACCATGGATTTTATCACATCTGGATAACTTTCGAAAATTTCTTCCATTTCGCCAAATATATCAGGATTAAAAATCGAAAGAAACCAGAAAAAGAATAATCCAATCAACCCGGAATATAATAAGAAACCCTTCTTATTAACAAGAAAGTTCTCCTTTCCCACTTGGTACCATTTCATTTTGTTTCACCTCCTTTATAGAACGGCATAAAAATATTTTCTAAAGAGGAATTTCTGATGGTAAAGTCTAGAATCTGGTGATTTTCATAATTTTCATCGCTAAGTTCCTTAAGGATCTGTCTACTGGTTTGCTTTGGAATTGAAAATATTATATGATTTCCTTGATT
>CAZDJH010000066.1:0-12805 GCA_964505645.1 uncultured archaeon
ATTATAAGAGAAGAGAAGAAAAAAGAAAATGTCAAGTTTTTTGGATTTTTCTATAAATTTAAAAGAAATGCTCCCTTCGGGGGATTTATTAATTTTTATGCCAATTCGAGGTAAAATTTATGGAGCAAAAGGAGGCTAAATTGGTTTGGTAAAAGGGGTAGCCTTAATAAAATGGGACATTGTTGAGGGGGGGACTCTCGCATTGAGATATCCCGAAGATTTGGAAGTTCCGGAGAATATTATTCAGCAGATTCAGATCGCTCATAATTTTACTTCTTCTTATATTATCACAGAAGAGCAGAGCTGGAACTCCATATCATTTTATAATGAACAAAGAGAAGCCATTGTAATGCTCGTGTTGGGAAAATATGATGATGGAGCGGATTATATTTCGGTGCTTGATGAATTCAACAACGAAATTGAAGCTTGCAAGGACGAGGATGAATTAATTTATAGATTAGAAAAAATTTACACATATAGCTTAGATGTGTTTAAAACTCGAGATGAAGTAGTCTCAAAACTTAGCAATGAAGTGGCCAAATTAAAGACCGATCTATTTAAAATAGAACAGAAATTGGAAAACCTTTTTGATTCTAATGTGTTTAAGTTGAAAGAAAAGGTTTTGCTTTTATTCGCACAGAGAGATCATATCTCAGTAGAAGAACTTAGCCAATTAATGAGTAATGCTTCCAAAAAAAAGTTAAAAGAAATCTTATTGGAATTTCAAAAGAAAGACCTATTGTTCTATGAGGAGGATTTGGGGGCATATAAATTAACATTTTAAACTATGTTTCATTATCTCAATTATCGCTGAATCCAAACACTTCTTTTCTCTGAACGATACCAAGAGGTGCCTTTCAAATGAGTAATAACAAATTACGTGTCTCGATTAATGTGCACGGCAAAGTTCAAGGAGTCTTCTTCCGCGCGAGTACCCGTAAAAGGGCTCGGAAATGGGGTTTAACGGGCTATGTTAAGAATATGCCCGATGGAACCGTCCATATTGAAGCAGAAGGACCAGAAGAAAAGCTTGATAAGCTTCTTTCCTTTGCCCAAGATGGCCCCCGTTTTGCCCGTGTTGATCGGATTGAAAAAACATTTAGCGAAGCGACGGGAGAATTTAACTCCTTTTGCGTAAAATATTAACTTTCTCTTCCTTTTTTTCTTGGTTCAGTATTAGGTTAATATGTTTTTTAATGATATGTGGATATTATAAATGTTTGAATAAGATCGAAATTATATTTTAATTAAATGTTAGATACTTCAAACGGTTTTACTGAAAAAGCGCTTAAACGACTTCAATCGACGCGGTCTCTGGATATTAAATATAAGGCCCCCCTAATACTGCGGATGTATGGAACCCTAAATAGGTGCGGGGGCACGCTGGAGAACCGCTATATTCTTACTAATTTTCTCGATAAATATAGCGACCTTATTGGACTCAGGAGCGATATATATATTGAAAACAATAAAAAGTCCTTAAATCAGTTATTTCTTATGGCTGTTCGAAAAGCTCAAGAGGCACACTTACTTGATAGGCTCTATGAGGAATATATCGACTCTTATCGTGCAATCTCCAAAAAGATTGATTTAAAAGAAAAGTAAATGTGCGTTTTTGGTTAAAATATGTTTAATGAGCTAAATCATCTAAAACGGCCTTGATTAAATTTTCAAAAGCCTTATCCACATTATCTCCGGTCTTAGCCGAGGTTTGAATGAAATGAAATCCATGCTCAGAGGCATATTCTTTTCCCTCTTCTTCCGAAACTTGAATACTATTTTCTAAGTCAATTTTATTTCCGATTAAGAGAAGTGGTTTATTAGCTCTCGTTTCCTCGAAGCTCTTAACCCAATTATCTAATTTCTCAAAGGTTTCTCTATTTGTAACATCGTAGAGAAGTAATGCGCCGTGCGCGCCTTCTAAGTATAGTTTTCTCAAGTTTCTGAAAGATTCTTGGCCTCCTAGATCCCAGATCTGGGCGGAGGTTTCCCCATATTTTTCTACTTCTAAGTCCTTTTTAAGTAGATTCACTCCTAAAGTGCTCTTATAGCTCTTCTTGAAGGTGTCATTGACAAAGCGATAAACAATGCTCGTCTTTCCGGTTTGGGCCTCTCCTAACAAAACTATTTTGCATTTATACATTGTTAGTAAAAAAATTACCAATTTCTAATAATTAAATTAAATATTATTTAAAACTATTTAAAACTTGTTAAATTCTGAGAATTATCCTTCTATTCGATCTCGATTGATAATAAGAATAATGAAATGGAAAAATTAATCTTTCTGGAATACAATCATAAACTCACAATACTCTTCACCTGTTTGCAACCCGCAATTCACTTCTTGGGCAAAGCAGTGGCTATCTGCCATCTTCTCCACTATACCTGCGAGTATACCCGCTTCAAATGAACAAAAGTTCGTCTCCGTTTTTAAGACCTTATTAGATAGGTCCTTCACGGACGAGTGGTCTCTTAACCTCAATTGAATAAGCTCATCGGATACGCTCGTAATTTCCATCTCTCCAATATTATACGCATCCACAATCTTTTCTAATTGCTCAGCGGTCTCCTTTTCGTCATCGGCAGGTTTAACATTAATAATTGTCCCTAGTTCATGACCCAGATAGTAGAATATCGCATCTAACTGCTGACCCAGAGCAAAGAGTGCTCCCGCCTTCAGATCACCTATAGATTCTCCCTCCTTGAGGTGTCTTTTCATTTGTGCGAGAATTTCCGATAATAGTGCACGGTTCATGTTCGATACACCTTTGGTTTTTTCCTCCTTAATTTTTTCTTGTTTATATACCTTATACAGAGTTTTTTCTCAACATCTATTCAATTTTCACGGAGTTGACATATGCCTTCAAGATAGCATCAACGATGTCGCTGTCGTCTATGTGAACCATAAGTTTTTCATCTCCAATCACCAAGGTTGGAACGGACGTAACCCCGTGCGTCTTGATCAAGTCCCGATTTTTTTTATTATGAATGTCAACTTTTCTAATATTTAACTTTTTCCCGAACATGGATATGTTGATCCTATTTAAAGATTGCTCCACAGGGATGCATGGTCCACACACCTCCGATGAAAAGAATAGGATTTTCGGATTTTGTTGGTTTTGTTGTTCGGGGTCTATATTACTCATCCCAGTCGAGCGTTATTTATCTTTATATTGATAATACAACTTTTTAATTATTGCTTGGAAGCCCTTGTAGACGCCAGTGCCTGTTTTCGCCGAAGTATTGTACGCGGAGTGGAAGTTCCTCTCTTCTACCAGTTGTTCGACTTTTTCATCATTTAACCCATCTTCATCGACTAAATCGAGTTTATTGCCAAATAATACCACCGGGATGTCTCCACATATACTTTTCAGTTCCTCGTGCCAATTATCTATATGTTCAAAACTTTCGTCGTCGGTGTGCGAGAATACTATAATTGCTGCCTTGCTCCCCTTGTAAAACGTTGGGTGCATGAAATTCCAAGAATCTTGGCCCGCGATATCCCAGAAAAACAAGTTGCAACTATCTCCATCAATAGTTTCTTCGTATTTACTAAACTGAGCTCCCAAGGTTTTTATATAATCCTTTTTAAACGACCCCTTCGTATATTTCTTGATTAAGGAAGTCTTTCCAACTCTTGGATCCCCAAGAACTACGAGTTTGAACACGAAACCTTCACGTTTAGACATGTAATCACTCTGCAGATTATTTAATGATCTTTATTTTGTAATTAATTATTTTTAATTCTTTAATATAATATAATAATTATGATTTAAAATATTTCTTTTGAAAAAAAGTCATCATTATGAAAGGGGGGTTTGGGGCGTTTATAAAACTCTTGACCTTAAATTTTAGACCTAACTATCGTCCAAACCTATCTATCCTATATTGGCTGAGGATATATGTAGAAAATTATCTAGATTCTCGCCTTTGAACACCCCATCAGAGACATTAAAACCCTTACTTATGTATTGAACCTATATTTGAACTTTCGTATCTGCGGCATCTAGAGTTTTGAGGGCTTGAGGAACATCTATAAAATTGTTAATTTTTAAGATTAATTTTTTAAGAGACATCAGTTCTGCAATGGAATCCCTTAGGAAAAATCCTTCTTCTATTCCTTTACGAAATATATCTCCTCGTAGCTCAACGATCTTTCGTTTTTCCTAAGACGCCTTGAGCCAAAAAAACATCAAGAAAAATATGTGTATTGATAAATTCAACCTCTTTAAAATATTTCTTAAGTAATGTCTCTATTTCTTCTGCATCAAGTGGAGAAAAAGGAATTTTTCTCTTCATTGGAGGAGAAAAAATGGATTTCAACCGTTGCTTATGGCTAGAGGAGACACCGTTCAAAACCTCTCGCATTATATCTATAAAAATTTTGGGTCGCTTAATCCTCTCTCGATTAGGAAAGAAAATAAATAATGATCCCTCCGGTTTGAGAATATAAGCTGAAGTCTCCAGCTGATATTCGATATCTCTTTGAAGTGGTTGTCCAAAAGTATTGATTATGTCGATGGTTGATTCCCCTAAAAAAAGATCTTGGTCAATCGTTCTCAGGTCGATTTTGGTCCGCTTAAAACTTTTGATCAGATTGCTTTCTCGTCCGATTGGGACTTTCACCAATATGCTTAACTTTACATTATAAGGAATGTAGATATTACGTATTAAACGCAATATAAACTCAAGGTCTCCACGATAATTTGGAAAAAACACCTTTTTATCCCTTAAATATTTCGCATCATATTTGAATTGGCTGAGAACATCGCGGTGAAGCCTCGCAAGGGCCTTTATACTTGCTTCCGTAATAAGCTTTTGGAAGTCCTTCGCCGAATCGATTATGCGTTCATAATACTTGTTTTTACCTTTTTTAGTGAGGTATAATATTTTCTTATTGGGCCCCTTCGCAGAAACCTCTTCCTCTTCTTTTATTAAATCATGGTCCTTCATAGAGCGCAAAATTTTGTAAAGATATGAGGATTGCGTTACCACTCCTTGCTCAGATAAAATTAGATAAAGGTCATACCCGTGAGTTGGGCATTCATCCAACAACTTTAATATTTCGAACCGAATAGTATCAGATTTGCTACGCATTGTTAGGTTGTTGTTACAATAACTCTTTTTTATTACTACTTAAATTCTATATTATATATAAAAAAAATAAAAATTGTTAAATTTCATTATTATTCGTATCGGAGGGCTTCTACTGGTTCCAACTGGGCCGCTTTCCAGGCGGGGTAAAGACCGAACACAACGGAAATGACAACTCCAAACATTACGGCTTGGAATATTAGGAGGGGCGTGATAACCGGGGTGATCGCTAAGCCTTGCATTCCCGCAGGGCTACCGCCAAATCCTCCGCCCCCTGTACTGCCGAACCCTCCTAAAAGGTTTCCGAATAGTAATGCTATTAACCATCCGATGCCAAGTCCCAACAAGGAGCCCACGAAACCGATAATCAAGGTCTCAAATAGAAAAATTACCATTATAGACCCGTTTTTCATTCCAATTGCCTTAAGAATTCCAATTTCGCGAGTTCTTTCCATCAATGATACGATCATTATATTCATTATTCCAATCCCCGCTACAATCAAGGAAATCCCGGCAATAGCTGTTAAGAAGATTTGAATAATATCAAAAGCTCCTCGAATCGTATCCAAGATTGCTGTAGAGGCCAAAACAGTGACTTGATCATTAAACGCCTCTTCAATTGCCCCCGATACCGAGTTTATTACTGTGTCACTATCATCATCCAGTAGCACGATGAAGTTAGAAACAATTTCGACATTAAATGCATCACTCGCTTTTTCGATTTGCAGATAAATACCTCGATCGCTCGGACCACCTCCCAAGCTAATACCGCCAATTTCCTTTAAAATTCCCGCAACCTCGCTTTCTAAATCTCCAATCCCAAATATTTTGGTTAAATTTACTTGTTCACCTATCTCAGTTATATCTCCAACCGTTTTTCCGAGAATCAATTTAGAGCTATTGCTCTCAGTCGGGATGGAACCGCTAGAGGTTTGGAAGGAATCATATACATGACTATAATTCTGAAAGTTCACACCGTACACAAGGTAATTCGATAGGAGCTGAGATTCAAAGCTAACATTACATGTAATTGAAATCACGGGGACAGCCATCTCTACATGTTCTATTCCTTGAATAATGCTCGTATTATCATAATAGAGTTGGAAACTGGGGTCTGGTTGTTCAAAGGTTCCCGATTTTTTTGTAACGACTAAGGTGTTTGTAGCAAATCCCGATTCAAACTGGGCTGTGATAGATTGTTCAAAACCGTTTCCCAAGGAAGTTAGGGCTACAATAGCTGCTATACCTATAAGAACTCCTAGTATTGTTAAGAAGCTCCGCCATTTCTGCTTTCCCACCGACCGTGCCGCATAAGCTAACTTATCGGTAATTTTCATGCCTCATCTACCTCCATCTTCTGCTTTTTGTAATTGCTATTACGCTCTTCATCGATAGGATTATATTTTACCTCGTTCTTTGGTGGCTCCTCCGAAAGCTTTCCGTCAACAAGATAATAAATCTTATTTGCTTTGTTCGCTATTACGCTATCATGAGTAATCATAATAGTGGTTCGCGCCTTTTCTTCATTGAGCTGCCGTATTAACCCCATAATCACATCTCGAGTTTTGGTATCCACATTACCAGTAGGCTCATCCATCAATAGAAACATCGGGTCTTGGGCCAATGCACGTGCTATCGCAACACGCTGCTGTTGTCCACCGCTCAGCTCACTGGGGGTGTGGTCGAGACGATCACCTAAGCCGATATTGGTGAGTATATCCATGGCTTTTCTTTTTCGCTCCGATTTTGGGATGTTTTTGATGCTCATAGAGAGCTCCACATTTTTCAATGCCGAGAGCCGGGGGATCAAGTTGAAAAACTGAAATACAAATCCAATTTTCCTTCTTAATTCCGCCCGATCTCCGTTGCTTAGAGTTGAAATATCCGTTCCGTTAATAAAGACTTCACCTTCAGTAGGAACATCAAGAGCACCAATTAAATTAAGGAGCGTCGATTTACCTGAACCAGATGGTCCCAAGATGGCAACATATTCGCCTTTTTTAATCTTAAAGCTTATATCCTTTAACGCTTCTACTGCAATTTTTCCTTGCATATAGGTTTTTTTCAACTTGTTGGTTTCTACTACATAGGTCATTATAATATTATCAACCTTTTTCTGATATATTATTCATTATGTTTAGAATATTAATGTATATATTTAAGTGACTAAGTGAATATCTACTAGGTGTGCATATTACACTACTATTAAAAAGGAAAAACGTATTATTAAACAAAAGTAGAATGTATTTATTAGATATTATATTATCAGAATTCAAAAAAGGGAATTAATAGAGTTTTTTAGTTAAAAATCTCAACTTTTCTTATTAAGATACTACCTTTTATAATAAAAACCTATATAAGATTGTGGGGATTAAATGTATTGATTGCTAGCTATGGATACTCTTATTAGAATAGAAAGGCTTATTAATATTTTTCAAAGACAGGAGAAAATGCTTGCGTTTGCAGAATCATGTACAGGAGGATACATCTGTCATATGTTTACCAATATTTCTGGGTCATCGAATGTTTTTGAGCGCGGGGTTGTTTGCTATAGTAATGAGGCGAAAATGGAATTATTGGGTGTTAAAGAAACGGATATTAAGGAGCACGGGGCGGTTTCTGAACCTGTGGCTCGACAGTTAGCCCAAGGTATTCGCAATATATCAAATGTGGACGTCGGAATTGGTATTACAGGGATAGCAGGACCGACAGGTGGAACTCCAGAAAAGCCCGTGGGCTTGGTTTATATCGGTTTTTCTTCTCGAGATAAAACATTCGTAAATAGGCACCAGTTTGACTCGGATAGAATAACCTTTAAGAAATTAGTACTTGAGGAAGTTCTAAAACTAATAGGGAATTATATACTCTAAAATCCTACCTAAAAAATCCCATATTTTCCATATTTTTAATAAGTCCACTCGTTGGAACAGAATTAAAATATATCTTATGTAGAAAGTTTTGATTTGAAAAGGCAAGAGAACTCCTAGACGCATTTTTAAAAGACTTTTTTATACTTTCTGAATTAGAACAAAGAAACGAGGCAAGTAAATTAAAATGACAATTCCCTGTATCCCTCGCAGATTGTTATTCATTGGCAATTGCCAAACTTAATTCTATACCTACTTACTTTAAAAAATGTATAATAACCATATTTATTTCTGCTCTCTATGGGCGTATAAATGGATGTTATTTAGCTATTTCTCGCCAGTCCTATATTTAAAAGGTTTCAAATGTCCTATAGATAAATAAGTCTTTTGAATTTGGTCTCTTTGCTTAATATTTTTAACATTTTTTAACCAAAAAGTTTAAATATTATCATGTTTTACAATAACATGATAACAATAAGGTATTGTAAACCAAGCATTTACAACGAAAAAACATAAATTAAAAGGAGGTTGATATCATGTCTGAAGATGAAAAGTCTCGAGAATTATCAATAAGAAGAGATAATCCATTCTCTCTGTTCCAAGAGATGGATAAAATGTTTGATGAGGTTGCGCGCAGTTTTGGTGATTGGTTTGGCCCAAATCGGTGGCCAAGAATCGGCAGTTTGATGAAAAGGGAAGAAAGTCCGCTTTTTAGGACGCCCCTTACGAATATAAAAGAAAACGAGGAAGAGTTTGAAATCTCTGCTGAAATGCCTGGACTTGACAAAGGGGATATTGAAGTTTCATTTCACGATGGACTTCTTGAAATTAAGGGCGAAATGGAGGCTGAAGAGAAAGAAGAAGAGAAGGGAGAGGTAGTTCGTAGTGAATACCGATCATCCAGTTACTATAGGGCATTTACACTCCCTGAAAATGTCGATGAAGAGGCCATTGGCGCCAATCTCGATAAAGGCATTCTAAGCGTGAAGGTGCCAAAGAAAGAGCCTGAACCAGTCGAAAAAAAGAAGATAGAGGTCAAATAGACCTTTATGTTTCACCCATTCTCTTTTTTTTTTAAATTTTTACTCTTATTTATAAAAGGAGTTTTAATCTAATACAATTCTAAGAATTTTAAGATAAAGATAATTTAATTTTATTTTCACTTAATTGACGATTTTAAGTACCATAATATAAACGGAAGCGCGATCGTAGCATCCGAAATAACCATAGACTTTTGGGCAGATTCATTCACCTTTCCCCAAGATATAGCTTCATCTAACGTAGCCCCACTAAGCCCGCCTGGTTCTGGTCTATCCATGGTGATTTGAAGTGCATATTCTGCGGAGGTAGGACAAAACTGGAGCGATTGGAAAATAAAGTTCTTAGGTACACCACCTCCTACAATACATACGCCTGCTCTGTCCGCATCCCACGCGAGATCTACCATTTCCATCATATCCTTGAAGTGATTGAGATTAAGGTCCCTAAAGTGAAACCCGAGTTGTAATGCTAGTCCAGAATCGGTAAAAGCGGGACAAAAGATAGGTATTTCTCTTTCAGCGCAAATCGTTAAAATCGAATTGGGATCCTCGGGCAATTGTTCTCCTAAGAATGCAAGGAATTTACTTACAGGCATGTTTAAATCGGGAATGTCGAGTTCAGACACAAAATCTTCAATTCCCATATATACATCATCGGGTAAGAACACATCAAAAATTCGATTTATCTTTTCTCGGTGAAGGGAGGCGTCATCTAATTCTGTGGGCTTTATATCCCCTTGGAGATGGTGATATCCCAAAGTCTCTGCGATATCATGGGTCAAGTTAGCACCAGTAGTTACAAGAATATCCACAAATCCCTCTTCGATAAAATTGTGAATAATACCTTGCATCCCTACGGGAACCATAGCCCCTGCGAGACCAAAAAACTTTACGCAATTTTCATCGTTTATCATTTTTTCATAGATTTCGCACGCAAGTGCTAATCTCTTTGCATTAAACCCGGTGCCCCTTAAGTCTTGCATTAAAGACCTAATATCAGTCTTCCTTGTGATCTTAAATTGGTTTACATCTTGTAAAAAATCTTTTAGCTTCTTTTTTGGCATATAATCATCCGTTTATGAATTCTGGATAAAACCTATGAACTCTGTAATTAATTTTGCGGCTACCTTTGAAGTAATATTGTTTGCTAAATCCAAATTTGGCGCAACTTCAACCACATCAAATCCGATGACCTTAAAGAAGGCACTAAGCATTCTTAATATTTGCCACAGTTCCCGATAAGAAAATCCCCCTGGTATCGCATATCCCGTTCCGGGAGCGATTGAAGGGTCCAATACATCAATATCAATGGAAATATATAATCGATCTATGCCCGATTTATGAAAAAAATTTATAATTCGTTGAGTATATCTGCTAATATTCTTTTCCAACTCATAGGCATTTAAATACTGAAGACACTCTTCATCTGCGAGATTCTTTTCTGGGATATCTATATCCCGCGTCCCCACGATGAGAAGATTACTTTGATCGATATAATCTAAATCAAAAAGGCAGTGTGAAATGGTGGTGTGTGAATATTTGTTATTCTCCCAATCTCTATAAAAATCTAAATGAGAATCGAATATTAAAATGCCAAAATTAGTATTATCGATGGATTTTCCTATTGCTCGCACGGTAGGATAAGTGCAAAAATGATCTCCTCCAATCATTACTGGAATAATCTTGGATTTGTTTTTAAAGATATTTTGGATAAATTTTTCGATTCTTATAAGGTTATCTTCAACTTCTTCTGGAATTATATCAACATTACCTAAATCACAAGCCTTTAGCTGTGGAATCTCAAATCCTACTTCTGTAGTAAGGGCTAACTCATAAGAAATATCTCGAATTGTTTGAGGGGCATTATTCGAATTAACACCCTCAATAGAGGTCAGCGCATCCCACGGAATCCCGAAAATTGCAAATTCCGTATGAGATTTAATTATCTCCCCAAACTCGAAAAATGTTTTCATTATAACAGATTTAATTAAATAATTTATTACATTTCCTTTAAAACATCAATATCCATTAACCTTAAGCCTTTTTGTATCACAATTTGCACACATCTAATTAAAAACAATCGCGCTCTTTCTAGGCCCTTCTCTTCTTGAATTACGGGACATGAAGTATAAAATGAATTAAAAGTTTGGCAAAGGTTTAATAAATACTGGGGGACTAAATGGATGTCGTAGGTTCGGGCCGCTTCAGTGACAATTTCTGGAAAGTAATTTAATTGTTTTATGAGGCCAAATTCGGTTTCATGGGTAAAAAGATCTGGTGTAATGAAGTCGGATACCTCTTCTTCCGACTTTTGGATAATAGAATCGATCCTAGCATATACATATTGAACATATGGACCTGTTTCCCCCTCGAATGAAATACTTTCTTTTGGATTGAATACAAAGTCCGTTTTAGGGCTGATCTTTAAAATAAAAAACCTTAAAGCGGCCATTCCAATTATTTTTGCTCGTTTTTGTTTTTCTTGTTCCGACAGATGGCTATATCTTTTATCCACTTCGTCGTAGGCGAGTGCTTGAACCTCATCAACTAGGTCATCTGCATCTACCACCTTTCCTTCCCTACTTTTCATTTTTCCTTCGGGAAGCGATATCATTCCATACGAGAGGTGGTGTTTCTCTTCTTCAAATCCTAACATCTCCAAAACCTTGAATAGTTGTTTAAAATAGAGATCTTGCTCATTCCCTACAACATAAATCGATATATCACACTGAAAGTCCTTTTTCTTTAAAGATGCTAGATAGATATCTTGGGTGATATAAATAGAGGTGCCGTCGCTTCTGAGTAGGATTTTGTCTGGTAAATTAGACACTACGCTTAAGGGAGCGATGAAAGCACCATCATCTGTTTTATTGAAAATCCCTTTTTTATACCCTTCAATCACGATCTTCTTTCCCTTCCAATAGTAATCTGATTCAAAGTATTGCTTATCAAACTCAATTCCGAACTTTTCATATGTCTCTTGAAATCCCTCGAACGCCCATTTATTCATTTTCCTCCATAAAGCTCGGGTTTGAGGATCCTTTTCCTCCCATTTCTTTAATAATTCTTGTGCCTCTTCTATGATACTTTCATCTTCTTGTTCCAGTTGGTTATATTTTACGTAAAAATCCCCCACAAAATGGTCTGGCTTTTTATCCGGTTCGCTTTCGTTTGCCAGCCTTTTATATGCAAGCATCGATTTACAAATATGAATCCCGCGGTCGTTATTCAAGTTTACTTGAAATACTTTATGTCCTTTATAACTTAGCAAGTCAGATGTAGAACTCCCGATTAGCATATTTCTTATATGGCCGAGATGCAAGGGCTTATTTGTATTAGGGGAGGGATACTCAATTACTATCCGAAGCCCCTCTGATTCGTCTTTATTTTTAATATCTCTTATCCTCCCATAATCTTCTTTTAATGAATAAATATTTTGGAGAACGATAAGTGGCTTTACCTTAAAATTAAGATAAGGGCCTTTTGCGACTATTTGCTCCAGATAGTCTGGTTTTGAGAATTTTTCAAGTAAATTTTGGGCTATTTGAACGGGGGGTTTTTTTTCTTGTTTTGCAAGTTGAAATACTGGTAGAGCATAGGTAAAATCAATATCCTTCGGAGGGATCTCTATCATCGCTTCAATATCTTTTACAGACAAGTAAGGTATGTGGGGATGCAGAAACTCCGCGATTCTTTTCTTATCAACTATAGTTGTCATAATATCGAAAATGTATCCAATAAAATCAAATAAAATCAAATAAAATCAAATCAAATCAAATCAAATCAAATCAAATCAAATCAAAT